>CAYSSF010000043.1:18456-21234 GCA_964433455.1 uncultured Syntrophaceae bacterium | reverse complement strand
TCGGTCGTCACCGGGCACATCGTCACACCGCCGCAGGTCTCGGTGGCCCCATAACCCTGATAAATGGAGCGTCCGAATTTCTCCTGCCACCGCTTGCTCACTTCGGCCGGTAAAACATCCCCGCCGCTGAACCAGAACCGTACCGAACTCAAATCATACTGAGTCAGACGAACATGTTCCAAAATCATCCGGTACAGCATCGGCACGCCGATCATGCTTTTTACTTTGTAGCGCTGGATCGTGTCCAGGGCCGCATCCATGTTGATGCGCGGCATCAGGATCAGGGTCCCGCCCGTCAGGAGTGTGGCCAGACCGGTTGTCTGGCCAAGGATATGGAAAAGGGGGGCATTGCCCAGGATCACGTTTTCCTCCGCCGGGAAGAGGGGTTCGCTCATCCGTATCTGTTCGTCCGCTGAAATCAGGAAAAGGTCATGATTGATGGGCACCCCTTTGGGGTATTTCGTCGTGCCGCCGGTATAGAGGATCTCAGCCGTGCGCTCCAGACTCGGGTCAACCGCCGGCAGGGCGGAATCGGCGGCACGGCGATAACGGCGCAGCAGTTGCCGCAAGCCCTGCGTGTTTTCATCCAAAACGATTTTGCCTTTGGGAATCACGTCGAACAGATAACCGAATCCCCGTTTCCAGGCAGGCAGCAGATCGGCCATCCGGGTGACGATCACCTTCCGGATCCCCGTTTCGGGCCACGCCTTTTTGACGTACCCGAAGTTGGTATCGGCGCACAGGATGGCTACGGCCTCACAGTCGTTGGCGATATACCGGACATCATGGGCGGGATAAATGGGCGTGATGGGGACGCAAACCCCGCCCATGCGCTGAATGCCGAGCCAGGCCGCCACCCACTGGATGCTGTTGGGGATATAGAGCATCACCTTCTCTCCGGGCCGGATGCCCAGATCGTTCAGCGCCGCGGCAAAAATCCTCGTCATCTCCTCCAGGCAACGGTATGAATACCGGGTTCCGAGATAGATGACCGCCGTCGCATCGGCGCGCCGCGCGGCGGTTTGCGTAAAAAGATCAATGATGCGGTTGGGGCTGCTGTTTGGATGCTGTTCCTTCATCGGTCATATTCCAAAGTAGGCGGCTTTGATTTCCGGATTGTCCATCAGTTCGGCGCCCGCGCCGCTCAAGGTCAACATCCCGTTTTCAAGAACGTAACCACGGTCGATGATGGGCAGGACGGGGCGGGCGAACTGCTCGCTCAAGACAACGGTGATGCCCGACTGCTTGTTCAAACTGACGATCGCGTCCACCAGCGCCTTTTGCATCATCGGGCTTAAGCCCAACAGGGGTTCATCCAGCAGAAGCAGCCGCGGCCTCACGACCAGCGCCATGCCGATGGCCAGCATCTGCTGTTCCCCGCCGCTTAAAAAACCGGCCTTTTTCGCGCGCAACTGAACCAGGGCGGGAAAAAGCGTAAAGACATACTCCATGACTTCGCGTACTTCGGCTTTTGTTCGCAGGTAGCCGGCGATCTTCAGGTTTTCCGCAACACTGCTTTCCGGAAAGACGGGGTGTCGTTCGCGTGAAAGCACGATTCCCTTTTTTACCCGCTCGCTTGGGGGAAGGTCGGTAATATCGAGGCCCTCATAAACGATGCTGCCGTAAACGGTGATGCGTTCGCCGCCCTTGCGCTTTTCCTTGATGCGCATATCGATGATCAATCCGGAAAGGGCGTTCATCAGCGTGGTCTTGCCCGCGCTGTTGGAGCCGATCACGCCGATAATCTCGCCTTCGCGCACCTGCATGCTGAAATCGTTCAACGCCAGTGCGTTTTCAAAAAACACCATCAGATTGTTGACATCAAGCATGACCACTCCCCGTCACTCTTCAGAGCCGAGATATGCCTTCCTGACCGCCTCGCTCTCCATGACCTCTGTCGCGGCCCCTTCGGCGATTTTCTCGCCGTAGTTCAACACCATGATCCGGTCGGCGATGCGAAACAGCTCCTTCAAACGGTGTTCGATCATGATGATGGTTTTACCGGACAGCCTCAATTTTTCGATAACCGGTACGATGCTTGCCACTTCGGCCAGGCTCATGCCGGAAAACAGTTCGTCAAGGATCAACAGATCCGGCGACAGGGCCATGGCTTTGGCCAGTTCCAGCCGTTTTAGATATCCCTGGGGAAGCGTCCCTGCCGGTTTGTAGGCAACGTTGGCGTCCCTTTCAAAGCCCACCTCTTCGAGGAGATCCAGCGCCACGGCATTGCGATCTCCATATCGGCCTCCCGCCAGTAGCCGCACCCGGGGGGAGTAGAGGGGGATGATCAGGTTTTTATAGGCCGGCAACTGGTAAAAGGGGCGGACCATCTGAAAAGTGCGGGAGATCCCCATGCCGATGATCTTATGGGGAGCGGTGTGGGTGATGTCCTGGCCGTTGTAGATGATTCGCCCGGAAGTCGGCTTGACAAAACCCGAGATGAGATTGACCAGGGTGGTCTTGCCGGAACCGTTGGGTCCGATGACCCCCAGCAGTTCTCCTCTGCGCACCTCGCAGCTCAAATGGTCGACCGCCGCGACTCTTCCGAAGATTTTGGATATGTTCTCGACCTGCAGGACAGTCGGCAAGCTCATTTGTCGATCTCGACCCATCTTTCCATTTGATGATATTTGCGCTGAATATAGTCAAACAGCCCCTCTGGAATGGCCACAATGAAAACCACCAGAAACAATCCGTACAGAACGATGCGCAGCCCGCCATGCTGGCCAAGGCACAAGCAGAAAATGGCAGCGTGTCCATCATTAACATGGCCTCGAT
>CAYSSF010000043.1:0-18446 GCA_964433455.1 uncultured Syntrophaceae bacterium | reverse complement strand
GCCATCGTTCCGCCCCCTCCCACCACGGCGGCGGCGATGGGCAGGATCGAATAGTCGAGGGCAAACACCGGCATACCCACAAACATGTAAACGTGGGTCATGTATGCGCCCGCGAAAGCGCCAATGGTGCTGGAAATGAAAAGCGCCTGGGTTTTGAACCAGTAGATGTTGATGCCGGCATTCGTGACCGAGCGGTCATTGTCGCGGATGCCCTTGAGCACCAGGCCGTAATCCGTCTCCATCAGCCTCCTTAATCCGAACAACACCAGCAGAAAGACCCCCGTCACCAGATAGATCTCCATCAGACCGGAGGGCAGGGGCGTCATGCCGCTCAAACCCTCGGTGCCGCCGAATATTTTGGTGGCCTCGATAATTCGCACCAGCATCAGGGGTATGATCAACGTGACCATTGAAAAGTAAATTCCCCGCAGGCGCAGGACCGGCAGCAGAATGAGGGTGCAGATCGCGCCGCCCAATACCGTCGCTGCAGGAATCGTGAGCCATGGAGGCATCCCGAAGGAATAGTTCAGGATGCCCGATACATAGGCGCCCATGCCGAAAAAAAGGGCCTGCCCCAGGGAAATCATGCCGGTCTGGGCCAGAATGTCCCAACTGATAGCCAACATCGCAAATACGGCGACTGAAATCATCACCTTCTGCCAATAGACGCCTAAAAAAAGCGGCAGCAGCAGGAAAGCCGCCGCAGGCAGCAGCCGCGGTCCGGCCAGATAGAACATTTCACGCCAGGAACTGAGGGCGTAAACGTCCTCAGAACGGGCTTTGATTCCCCGGTCGATCCGCTCCCTCCGTTTTTTCACCTCTCTAAATCCTCTCTTCCAATTCTTTTTGCTGGCCGAACAGGCCTGAGGGCTTGATCGCCAGCACCAGCAGGATGGCTGCCAGGCTGACGATCATGGTCCAGTGGGAACCGATATAGGTATCGGTGAAGCGTTCCGCAAAACCGACGATGAAGCCTGCCACGATCACTCCGCCGGTCGAACCCAGACCCCCGATGATGCAGATGGCCAGGGCCTTGATCAACACATCGTATCCCTCTTCCGGGGAAATGCTTCCCAACGGAATGATAATGGTGGCGGCGATGGCGGCCAAACCGGCCCCGAAGGAAACGCTTAACATGGCGATCCAGTCGGAATCGATACCGAAAGTCAACGCGGTGCGCTCGTCCTGGGCGATGCCCCGAAACGCGAGGCCGGTTGATGTGAAATGGGTAAAAAGCCACAAGCCCACGACCAGCATCAGCCCGATCAACACGATGGCGATCCGCTGTATATCAACATAAACACCGGCAATCATGAAACTTTCGTTCCAGAGGACCGGCAGGGTATATTCGAACCCCACAAGCCCCAGGTAACGAAACAATTCGAGGATGGCAAGGCCGATTCCAAAGGTCGCGATCACTTCGGAAAGGGCCTGGCCGCGAACGCGCAGCAGGATGAAGCGGTACATCATGGCGCCCACGATCATCGTGATGACAATGGAGAGGGCCGCCGACGCCCAAAAGGGCAGATGCAGCAGGTTCAGGATCGTCCAACTCATGTAAGCCGACATGACATACAGCGCGCCGTATGCGAAATTGGCCACCCCGCTGATGCCGAAGGTCAAATTAAACCCGATGGCCAGCAGAATGAGTATAAAACTGTTGATCAGCGCGAAAACGAGAGTGCCTGCAAACATGAGCCATCCCCCAAAGGGCAAAGGGTAGAGGCAACTGCAAAATTCAACAAAAGGCGTCACCCCCGCGAAAGCGGGGGGCCAGAAATTCCTGAAAAGACTGGATACCCGCTTTCGCGGGAATGACAATGTTGGACTTATGCAATTGGCTCGGTATTACTGCGCTACTTTGCGGATTTCAGACCCGCAGGCAGTTGGATCGTATTTTCGGCCAGAGAATCCGGAAATACGACGACGCGTTTACCGCTGTCGGTCCACTGGAATACCACCGACACGCTTGTTTCTGCCGGGTCAAAGCCATAAACCGCCTGGTGGCCGTCATCATAGCGTATGCGGCCCATCACCCCCCGCCGGTCGGTTTTTTCCAGTCCGGCCACGATCGCATCCGGCTCCACACTGCCGGCCCGCTCGATCGCTTCTTTCAGGACATACACGGATTCATAGGACGGCGCGGGGCCATGGCCGGCCTGGATCTCCTGACCGTATTTCTTTTGATATTTCTGCATAAACTCGGTGGAAGCCGGAAGCTTGCTCGCGGCCATTGCGCTTCCCAGTTCAAAAGTGGTGTTCAGCACGCCGCCGATTTTGCCGTCAAAGATCTTCCAGGCTTCGGAGCCGGCCAGCGGTGAGATGAAGCCGGCCATGATGGCGGGCACCTTCATCGTGTTCCACTGCTTTACCAGGGTGCCGCTTTGGGGCATGTCGAAGACAGGCATGATCACCTGGGCCCCCTGGGCGCGGGCCTTCATCAGGGCCGAAGAGAAATCGGAGGTGCCGGTGGGATAGCTCTCCATGCCCAACACTTCCCAACCTTCTTTATCAAAATAGAGCTTTTTCACCAGATCGGCGGTCGCGCGCGCCCAGGCCACATCCTGGGTCATCACGTATACCTTGTTAAACCCGAACTGCTTGTTGATCGCCCCCATGGTTCCCGAGAGGAACTTGACCAGGTGCACCGCGTTCAGGCACGTCCGGAAGACATACTTGTACTTCTGCGGATCTTCCTTGATTTTTTTCTCCGAGCCCGGCGCCATCGCAATCGTCCCCAGCAGCGGGACTTTGTACTTGGCGATGATATCCATTCCGGCGATCAACGCTTCGGAACGAAACGGGCCGACCAAAAGCGCCGTGGGCTTCTTTTCCAAAATGATCTTTTCCAGCCCCAGCAGCGCCTCCGGTACCGGCACGCCGGGCGCCGCATCGCGCAGGTCGATGGATTCAACTTTGAATGGCCTTGTCCCCCCGCCCACTTTCACGCCGCCGGCGGCATTGATCTCATCCACCGCCATCTGAACCGCCTTGATCGATTCCTTTCCTTCAAGAAAACCCAGCGATGTCGCCACCCCGATCACAATGGGTTCGGCTGCCCGCACATTCGGCGCTGCCATTAACCCCGTGCACATCACTGCCAACATCACACCCGTGATCAACCATCTTCTTTTCATCTCCCCCTCCTTTGATGACTGAAGCGGCAAAAGCAATAAGCCGCGTATTTCCCACCAGCGCCACAGCTCCCGAGAGCGAACATCGCAGCCGCAATTGGGGACGCCGGTAAGATGCGAGAACAAGAAAAACCAAATCGATGGAGCTAAAATACAGCTATATTGTCTATTGTCAAGAAGAAAAATTAACGCTATTGTTACTTGACACGCGGGAAAAGGCTCTCTATACTCGCCCGCCAAACAACCAATTCTCAACGACCCGAATCAATCCTGGAAAACCAGGAGGGGGCATCCGTATTGGAAAAATCAAAAGTTCACTACGCCTGGATTGTTGTGGGCGCCGGGACGATCGGGGTCATGGGGGCACTGGGGCTGGGTCGTTTCGGCTATACGGTCATTCTGCCGGCCATGAAGGATGGTCTGGGTCTTACCTACAGCCAGTTGGGGCTTCTGGGCACCGGAAACCTGATAGGCTATCTCTTCTTCTCCCTGTTGGGAGGTTTTTGGGCGTCCCGGTATGGCACGAAAATCGTGGCGGTACTCTCTTTGACCCTGATGACGGCTTCCCTCATGCTGACCGGGCTTGCGGGGGGATTTTACGGAATCCTGGCAGCGAGAATTTTGACCGGCGTGGGAAGCGCGGGTGGAAACGTGCCCATCATGGGCCTGGCTTCAGCCTGGTTCTCCACGCGTCGCCGGGGGCTCGCCGCCGGAATTATGGTGTCCGGTTCCGGTCTGGGGGTTTTGGTCACCGGCGTCTTTCTGCCCGGCGTGATCGAGGCTTACGGAGCCGATGGCTGGCGATGGGCCTGGTATGCTCTGGCGGCCCTCTCTCTGGCGATCACGCTGCTTTGCCTGCTGCTGCTGAAAGATACGCCGGCCGATAAAAATCTCTCTCCGTGTGGAGCGGAAAGGTCAGCCCCCCGGCCTTCACCTGCGAAAGGGCAGGGCATCAACACGGCTGCCGCTCCTTTGGACTGGGGCAGGGTATATAAAAATCCGGCCCTGTGGCAACTGGGGCTGGTCTACTTCGCCTTTGGTTTTTCTTATATTACCTATGCCACGTTTTTCACCGCCCATGTGATCAAAGCGGGAAATCTCACCCAGGCCGAGGCCGGCCGAATCTGGTCCCTGGTAGGCTTTGTGAGCCTGGCCAGCGGTTTGATCTGGGGCGGCGTTTCCGACTGGATCGGCCGCCGCGCCGCGCTCGCTATCGTTTTTTGCCTTCACACCCTCTCTTTCGCTATTTTCGCCTTTTCTACGACGGTGGTCGGGTTTTATGTTTCGGCATTGGCTTTCGGCATCTCCGCCTGGAGCATTCCCTCCATCGTGGCCGCGTTTTCCGGCGACATTGCAGGGGCTCGCCTGGTCCCCGCAGCCCTGGGAATGGTCACCGTCATCTTCGGCATCGGCCAGGCCCTGGCGCCTTATGTGGCCGGGAAACTTGCCGATGTGTCGGGCACTTTTTCATACTCATTTATGCTTGCGGCGTTCATTGCCTTGGCGGGAGCCGTCGGCTCCCTGTTGTTGAACAAGAGTGAAAAAAATATATAAAAGGAGGGGGATATGAAGCATTGGAGCAAGGAGGAGTCACTCAGCAGGAAGGGGATGAAAAAACTCCAGGGGGAACGGCTGGCTAAGGTCTGCGAGCGCGTATACGCCGCGGTTCCATTTTACAAGAAGGTGTTTGACAAGGCAAAAATCAAACCGGCGCAGATCAAATCGATTGACGACATTGTCCGGCTTCCCTTCACGACGAAGATCGACCTGCGGGACAATTATCCGTTTAAAATGTTTGCGGTTCCGATGAAGGAAATCGTCAGGATCCACGCGTCGTCGGGGACGACCGGCCAGCCCACCACCGTCGGCTATACGCGGTACGATCTTGAGATATGGGCCGAAGCGATGGCCAGGACGATGACGGCCGCGGGGACCACGGATAAAGACATTGTTCAGAACGCCTACGGATACGGACTGTTCACGGGGGGCCTCGGCGCCCATTACGGCGCTGAAAAAATCGGCGCCGCAGTGATACCGATCTCCGGGGGCAACACGCAAAAGCAGATCATGTTGATGAAGGATTTCGGATCCACGGTGCTTTGCTCTACGCCGTCGTTCTGCCTCTATATTTACGATGTGATGAAGCAGGAGAAGATCGATCCCAAATCACTCAAACTGAAAGTCGGGATCTTCGGCGCGGAACCCTGGACCGACGCGATGAGGAAAGAGATCGAGAAGTTGATGCATATCAAGGCCATTGACATTTTCGGTCTGAGCGAGATCACGGGGCCGGGCGTCTCCTTTGAATGCGCCGAGGCTCAAGACGGCCTCCATGTGAACGAGGATTTCTTCTATCCGGAGATTATCGATCCGGATACCGGCGAAGTGCTGCCCTACGGGGAAGAGGGCGAACTCGTCCTTACAACGCTTCTCAAAGAAGGCATTCCGTTGATCCGTTACCGGGTGAAGGATATCAGCAGCCTGAATCCCGAGAAATGCATCTGCGGTCGGACGCTGGTCCGGATGTCGCGGGTCCGCGGCCGGTCCGACGACATGCTGATCATCCGCGGCGTGAATGTCTTTCCATCGCAGGTGGAGTCTGTATTGCTCAAATCCAAGGTCGTGGCCCCGCACTACATGATTTTCGTGGATCGGAAAGGCCGGATGGATGAGATGACCGTTCATGTCGAGGTGACGCCTGACTTTATCCAATCTTTCACCCAAAAGGTATTGTCGGACGACCTTAGCTGCTTTATCGACGATTTTGAGGAGATGAAAAAGGTGAAGAAAGAGATCAGGGATAGAATCAAGGATGTGATCGGTGTCACGACCGATATCAAACTCATGCCGCCCAACACCATCCAGCGGAGTGAGGGCAAGGCAAAGAGGGTCACGGATAACAGACCCAGATAACCGCATCAGCGGATTTTTCCGGCTTTACAAAAGGGTGGTTTGTCGATTAAATAGACCTCCGAAAATAAACACCGAAAGGAGAAGAGGGATATGGTCGAACAGACGGTTTCCCATCCACCCTATGATGTCGTAATCATCGGCGGGGGACCCGCGGGGCTCACCGCGGGAATGTATGCCGCGCGGGCGGATCTCCGCACGCTTGCGATCGAGGGCGGCTCGACGGTCAGCCAGATTACCGTGACCGATCTGATCGAGAACTATCCGGGGATTCCAGACGGGATCATCGGCTCCGATCTCGTTGACCGAATGAAGAAGCAGGCTGTCCAGTTCGGGCTGAAGACTGCCTCGGGAGACGTGACGGCGGTGGCGAAAAAGCGGTGGGGAGAGAAGGACGGCTGGGAGATCGCCGCCGGCGACATGCATTACGGGGCGCTTTCCGTGATCATCGCCACCGGGGCGGACTGGCGACGTCTCGGCGCCGCGGGCGAGGAGCGTTTCATCGGGAAGGGGGTCTCCTTCTGCGCCACCTGCGACGGCCCCTTTTACCGCAACCGCGAGGTCGCGGTCGTCGGCGGCGGCGACACGGCCATTCAGGAGGCGCTCTACCTCACCCGCTTTGCGAAGAAGGTTACGGTGATCCACCGCCGGGACCGCCTGCGGGCGACGGCGATCCTCCAGAAGCGGGCCTTTGCCAACGAAAAAATCGCCTTCGCATGGAATTCCGTGGTTGAATCGATCGAGGGTCTTGACCTTGTTCAGGGGATCAAACTGAAGGACGTCAAGACCGGGGCAACGCGCGAACTTGCGGCAAGCGGGGTCTTCATCTTCGTCGGTCTTACTCCGAACACGGCGCCCTTCCGAGGGCTCGTTGCCACCGACCAGGGCGGCTACATCACCGTCGATGCGAACATGCAGACATCGCTTCCCGGGATCTTCGCCTGCGGGGACTGCACCGCGAAAAGACTGCGGCAGGTTGTCACCGCCTGCGGGGATGGAGCGACGGCGGCCTTTTCCGCCCAGCTCTACGTGGAGGAACTGAAGGGAGAAGCCTACTGAAGATGGAACAGTGGATCGCTGTCTGGCGGAACATCCCCGCGCATCTGAGTCCGTACCTCTTCGAGATCGGTTCCTTTCAAATGCGCTGGTACAGCCTGATGTACCTCGCCGCCTTTGCCTCCATCTACCTCCTCGTGATGCGCCGGATCCGGCGGGAGAATTTTCCGTATACCGCGGAGCTGATCCAGGACTACTTCGTCTGGGCGATCCTCGGGGTGATCCTCGGCGGTCGCCTCGGCTATGTCTTTTTCTACAACTTCGGCTACTACCTGCAACACCCTTTGGAGATCATTTTCCCTTTCGAAATCAGCGGTGGGGGGCTTCATTTTATCGGGATCAGCGGCATGTCCTACCACGGGGGCGCCATTGCCGTCCTGGTTGCGAGCGTGATTTTCTGCCGGAAACGCGGAATCGACTTCTGGCGGTTCGCCGACCTCTTCAGCTCGGCGATTCCACTCGGCTACACCTTCGGGCGGATCGGAAACTTCATCAACGGCGAACTCTACGGCCGGGCGACGGATGTCCCCTGGGGGATGCTCTTCCCGCTCGACCCGAAACACCTTCTCCGTCACCCCTCCCAGCTCTACGAGGCCTTCTTCGAAGGGATCGTCCTGTTTGCCCTCCTCTGGGTGGTCCGGAAGAGGTTTTCCTTCACCGGCGCGCTTTTTGCCCTGTACATCATGGGATACGGCATCGTCCGTTTCTTCATCGAATTCTTCCGCGAGCCGGATGCACAGCTCGGCTTCGTCCTCGGTCCGTTCAGCATGGGGCAACTCCTCTGCCTGTTGATGATCCTGGCCGGCGGAGCGATCCTCGCCATCCGCAGGAGATCGATGGTTGTCACAAAAGGAGTTTAATATGGGAAAACGGGTTGTCATTATCGGGGCCGGCGCCGGAGGCGCCTCCGTGGCGGCTGAGGCGCAACGGGGCGACCCGTCGCTTTCGATCACGATGATCGAACAACGCGGGCAGGTTTCCGCGGCCGCCTGACCGATGCCCTATTACATCGGTGATGTAATCAAGGAAGAGGAAAAACTGATTGCACGGACGCCGGAGAAGTTCAGGGAAACCGGGGTCGATGTCCGGATCGACGCCCGTGTCAAAGAGGTCGACGGCAAGGCAGGCGAGGTCCGTCTGGCCGATGGAACGAGGCTTCCCTACGATATCCTCGTCCTCGGTACCGGAACGACGGCGCGGACGCTGGGTGTCCCCGGGGAGGACCGGGAAGGGGTCTTCACGCTGAAGAAATTCACGGACGCATTGCGGATCAAGGCGTGGCTCCGGCAGATCCCCTGCCGGAAGGTGATCATCGTCGGGGCCGGTTTCATCGGGATGGAGATGAGCGAGGCGATCCGGAACCTCGGCATCGAGACGCAGGTCATTCATCACGGCACGCTTCCCGCGGACCGTTGGGATCCCGAATTTTCCCGTGTGATCATGGACGAGCTCCGGAGGCACCAGGTGGACTTCGTGACGGAGGTCGAGACAAGGGCGGTCGAGGCCGGGAAGGATTATCGCCTCCGCCTGATCACGAACCTTGGCGAGGCGGAGGCGGACATGATCCTGATGGCGGTCGGAATCCGGCCCGAGGTCACGCTTGCGAAACAGATGGGGCTTCCGCTGGGCAAGACAGGGGCGATCCGGGTCAATTTTTCGCAGATGACCTCCCGGGAAGGGGTCTATGCGGTTGGCGACTGCAGTGAATCCTTTCACCGGGTGAGCCGCCGCTGGGTGAACATCCCGCTGGGCGACATCGCCAACAAGCAGGGACGTGTCGCCGGACGGAACATTGCGGGAGGAGCCATGATCTTTCCGGGGATTGTCGGGGCGCAGTGCTTCAGGCTCTTTGACCTGGAGGTCGCGGCGACGGGTCTCGACGAACGGGGGGCGGCGGAGAGCGGTTTCCATCCGGTGAGCATACTGAACTGGGGGAATACGATATCGAGGTCTATGCCGGGCAATAAAAAAGTGGGTCTCAAACTGATCGCCGACCGGGCGACGGGAAAGCTGCTCGGGGCGCAGGCGGTCGGTGAAGCAGGCGCCGTGAGCCGGATCAATACCCTCTCTGCGGCCCTCTGGGCGGGTCTGACCCTTGACGATATCGGCTGGTTCGATCTGGCCTATTCCCCGCCATTTGGCAGTTCCTGGGACCTGATCCACGTCGCCGCCCAGGCACTGAAACGGCAACTGTAAAAGTGATTCAGCAGCGTCAGGCACTCCACCCGGAAGAGACCGTATGCAAATTTCAGACATCCCCTTCGGCACCACCGACTGGTCACAGGTCGAGAGAACCGAGCACAAAGGCGAAACGGGATCGGCCTACTGGCGCACCCGGCACTTCGGGGACATCCGCGTTCGCATGGTTGAGTACACGCCCGGTTATCTCGCGGATCATTGGTGCAGCAAGGGTCACATCATCCTGTGTATCGACGGCGAGTTGCACACCGAACTCAAGGACGGCCGCATCTTCACGCTGAAGCCGGGTATGAGCTACCGGGTCGCGGACAACGCGGAACCCCACCGCTCATCCACGGCGGTCGGGGCAAAATTGTTTATCGTCGATTGAGAAACGTGCCTGACACTTCATTCCGCTGCCCTCCGTCAGGCAAATCCTTTCCGTTCATACAGGCCAATAATCGTTTGACCTCTTCCACCGAAAAAACAACGGGCAGTTTCTGCCCGCGTTTCGCTTCATCGGTAGTCGCAGGATGTGGGCAAGGCGGACGTTTTCAAAGGAAGAAACGGTGGCGGTATCCGCAAAGCTTATAGAGCGGTTTTCTTCACTTGGTCTTGTCGTAGCTGACAAAACCACAAGCACGGACAATCCAGGAAGGCCAATCTGGAGCAGCGATAGGGTGGTTGAGATCAGCTTCGATGCAGGTAGTGAAAACGAAATAACAGTCATGGTGAACAGGCTTTTGGAGTCGGTCCAGAAGGCAATCTCGAATGATCCATCGTTGCGCAAGAAGTGCCATATCGAGACGTTTGATTCTCACACACACCGATGAATCCCGAACAAGCCGAGTGGTACCGACGCTCGTACCTTGCGCGGCACACCCGCGCGTTAGTCAGCAAGAAAAGGAATAACGAATGAATAATACATACGTTCATGGTTACGATTTGAGAGAGAACATTCGCCTTCAGGACCAGGCATCAACACTGGTTGAGTTGCTGCACTCTGACACGTTTTATCCTGCCGGAAGCAAAGTATTGGAAGCAGGCTGCGGGGTTGGCGCACAAACAGTAACTCTTTCCAGGTACAGCCCGGAAGCGCTGATCACTTCTGTCGATATATCTGAAAACTCTGTGGTTACGGCCAGGTTAACTGCCGAGGCTGCGGGGATAACCAATGTCATCTTTCAGCAAGGTGACATTTTCCATTTGCCTTTCGAGCCAAATTCGTTTGACCATATTTTTGTCTGCTTTGTTCTCGAACATTTGCCCCATCCTGTTAAGGCGTTAAACATTCTAAAAAAACATCTGAAGGTCGGCGGATCGATAACGGTGATAGAAGGCGATCACGGTTCAACCTATTTTTCCCCTAACAGTGAATCGGCTCGTAAAGCTATTTTCTGCCAGGTCGAGCTGCAAAGAAGATCCGGCGGGAATGCAAATATTGGCAGAGAACTGTATCCACTCCTGAGCGGGGCCGGTTTTGGAGCAATACATGTTTCCCCTCGCATGGTCTATGTTGACGCCGGCAGGCCTGAACTCGTCGATGGCTTCACAAAAAAAACCTTTACCGCCATGATCGAGGGTGTCCGTGAATCTGCACTCGCAGCGGGGTTAACCGACAAAAGCACCTTTGAGAAAGGCATTCAAGACCTCTATCGCACAACAGAACCCGATGGAGTTTTTTGCTATACCTTTTTCAAGGCCGTCGCCGTTAAGGAGTAGATGCCGAACGACGGGCGGAGCAGGAACAGAAACGGGTAAATGTGGATTTTCCTGTGTGGATGATTCAATTACTGGATAAAGAAGCAAGGCGTTTGGGTGTGCCCAGACAATCCATTATCAAAGTTTGGGTAGCAGAGCGTCTTGAAAAGGCGTCTTGAATGACCTGGCCTACGTCCAGCCGTTTGGTGGCTCTTGGGAGCTGATCCACGTTGCGGCGCAGACCCGGAAAAGAAAATAAACGCGATTTGCTCGTTATTGAAAAAAGAAGAGGCGCCGCCGGAGAACCGGGGCGCCTCTTTCCGTGAGATGGAAATCGCCGGTCGTTAGATCTTGATGCCCAACTCCTTGATCAAATCGCCGTAGTCCTTATGCGCCCTCTGCAGGAAGGCGGCCCACTCCTTTGTGCCCAGGTAATCGATCGGCTGGGAGATCGAGGCCATGGTCTTTTTGTATCCCGGGTCTTCGCTGACCTTCTTCAGTGTCGAGGCGATGTATTCGACAATCTCGGGCGGCGTGCCGTTCGGTACCGCGACACCCTTTATCGACCCCCAGGTGGCGACATCAATCCCCTGTTCCTTCAGCGTCGGTACGTTCGGGAGGGTCGGGTCGCGCCGGTCGAGGGCGACCCCGATCGGCCGGAACCTGCCGGCCTTGATGTGCGGCATCACCTCGGAGGGGTGGCCGCCGCCGATTGTGAGATGGCCGCCCGCCAGGGCGGTGGTCGAATCGGCGCCGCCGGCGAAAGGCACGGTGGTGATCGCGATGTTCGCCCGCTTGGAGATGGCCCTCATCACGAGGTCGACGGAGCCGGCCGCGGTGGAGACCGCCGCGGTGATCTTGTTCCCCTGGTTTGCGTACGCGATCAGGTCTTTCATGGATTTGATCGGAGATTTTCCGCTTACGCAGATCACGATCGAATGGATCGAGATCCTCGCGACCGGGGTGATGTCCTTCATGGGGTCGAAGGGCATCTTCTGCAGGTGCGGCATGACCGTGTCGTGGCCGGAGCCCTGTCCGACATAGATGGTGTATCCGTCCGGCTTGGAGCGGACCACGAATTCCTCGCCCAGGACGCCGCCGGCGCCCGGCTTGTTGACGATGAGCCACGGCTGGGGGCTGTACTTCGTCCAGAACTTCTCGACGGTGCGGGCCGTCAGATCGCTGGAGCCGCCGGCCGAGAAGGGGACGATGACCTGGATCGGTTTGGTCGGGTACTGCTCGGCGCCGAAGCAGAGGCCGCCGGCCGCCATCATGGCGACCAGTGCCAGGGCCAGAAACAGGGTGACTTTACGCATGTGAATCATAGAATACCTCCTTCTTCAATGGGTTAATGAAACTCTCTTGCTCTTGCGCTCTCTTGCAAATCTATCCGTTTCATTTTAAGGGCCTTTTCGTCGTACCCCGTACGGTATCGGGATCTGGGCTGGTCTCCCTTATGTTGCTGGAGGTTTCTTCCATCCCCTCTTCCGCTTGATGAAAAAGAAAGTCTGTCCGATGACCAGCGCGATGAAGACGGCGATCAGGGTTCCCGATATAGGCCGCGTTACGAAGATCGTCATATCTCCGCCTGAGATCAAAAGCGACTGCCGGAGCGACCGCTCGACCATGGGACCCAGAACGAAGGCAAGCGGCAGCGGGGCCGGGTCGAAGTTCAGTTTCCGCATCCCGTAGCCGAGGGCGGCGAAGAAGAGCATCGAATAGATGTCGAAGACCTGATTCTGGACGCTGTAAACGCCGACCGTCGTGAACAGGACGATGATGGGTGCAAGGATCCCGTAGGGGACGCGGAGCATCTGCACCCAGAGGCCGACCAGCGGGAGGTTCAGGACGAGAAGCATCGCGTTTCCCACGTACATCGAGGCGATGACGCCCCAGAAGACGTCCGGGTGCTCCGCGACGAGGAAGGGCCCAGGCGTAATTCCCTGGATCATCAGGGCCGCGAAGATCATTGCGATCGCGGCGTTTCCCGGGATCCCCAGTGTGAGGAGCGGGATGAACGAGGAGCTCGATGCGGCGTTGTTCGCCGACTCCGGTCCGGCAACTCCCTGAATGGCTCCCTCTCCGAACTCCTCCGGATGCTTCGAGTATTTCTTCTCGATGGCATAGGAGGCGAGCGACGAGATGACGGCGCCGCCGCCGGGGATGATCCCGATAAAAAAACCGATGACCGATCCCCGGAAGATCGCCCACTTGGAATCCGCCCAATCCTTGAGGGTCGGGAAAACCTTTCCGAGCTTCGTCGTGACGATTTCCGTCTTCAGCGTGGATTCAAGATTGTAGAGGATTTCGCCGAGGCCGAAGACGCCCATCGCGAGGGTCACGAAGTCGAAACCGCCCTGGAGGACGATGCTCCCGAAGGTGAACCGGATCTTTCCCGAGATCGGGTCGAGTCCCACCATCGCCAGCAGGAGGCCGACGAAGAGGATGATCAATCCTTTGATGATCGAGCCGCCGGAGAGGGTCACGGCGAGGAGCAGACCCAGCGTCGTCAGGGCGAAATATTCGGGGGGGCCGAAATCGAGGGCGAATTCGGCGAGCGGCGGCGCGAAAAAGGTCAGGCCGACAATGGCGACCGTGCCGGCGATGAACGATCCGATCGCGGCGATCCCCAGGGCCGCGCCCGCGCGTCCTTTCTTGGCCATCTGGTAGCCGTCGATGCAGGTGACGACGGAGGCCGCCTCGCCGGGGAGGTTCAGCAGGATGGAGGTGGTCGATCCGCCGTACATCGCTCCGTAGTAGATGCCCGCCATCATGATGATCGCCGTCACCGGGGAGCCGATCACATAGGTCATCGGCAGCAAAAGGGCGATCGTGGCCGCAGGCCCCAGGCCCGGAAGTACGCCGATCGCCGTGCCGATCAGCGCCCCGAGGAAGCAGAACAGGATGTTTGTTCCCGAAAGCGCGATGGAGAAACCGTTGATCAGGCCAGCAAAGATATCCATCGGAGCGACTCCTTTATCGGGCAAAAAATTCCGGGGGTATGGGCACCTTCAACAGGTAGACGAAAAGGGCATACATCGCGAACGTCCCCAGAAGTGCAATGATCATCGTTTTCAACCACTTTTCACGCTCAATCACCTTCTGCCAGGCGATCACGAAGACAAGCGTCGAGGTGACATAGCCGATGGCTTCCATCGCCCAGCCGTAAAGCAGCATCAGAAGCATGGCCAGAACCGGCCGATGCCAAAGGCGCTTCTCGGCAGGCCCCTTCGCTTCCTGTTCCCTGGTTCCCTGGAGGATCAGCATCCAGACGATGCCGAGGATGGCCAGGCCGGCCCCGCACAGAAACGGCAAAAAACCGGCATCGGGCACATGGATCGAGCCGAGTTTCAGCGTATGCCAGGCGTAAACCATGATCCATACGCCCCCCAGAGACACAAAGATTGCCGTGATGCGCTCATATTTTTTCACGGGGCCTTCTCCTCGCTTGGCATCAAAACGTCCAGGGGCTTCCCACCTCCTGTCATGCCGCGGAACGGTTTATCGCTCGTAGACCTCCGGGTTGACGACGAACTGGGGCCGCCGGCCGGAAAGAACATCCACGACCCCCTCTGCCGCGCCCGTTGCCATCCGGATCACGCACTCCTGAGTCAGCGCCGCGCTGTGCGGCGACAGCAGGATGTTGTCGAGTTTGAAGAGCGGGTTGTCCTTCAGCGGGGGCTCCGGATCGTAGACGTCGATCGCCGCCCCGGCGATGACGCCCGACTTCAACGCTTCGCAGAGGGCTGTCTCGTCGACAACCTCTCCCCGGGAAAAGTTCAGCAGGAACGCGGTGGGCTTCATCAAGCGGAGCTTCTCTGTGTTCACGAACCTTCTCGTTTCCGGGGTCAGCGGCGTATGGAGCGAGATCACATCCGCCTGGCGGAAGACGTCGTCCATCTGTGCACAGAGGGTAAGGCCGAGCCCTGCCGCCGCCTCCGGTTTCACATAAGGGTCGAAGGCGATCACCTTCATGTTGTAGGCCGCGCCCGACCGCCTGGCGACCATCGACCCGATTCTTCCGATTCCGATGAGGCCGAGGGTCTTACCGTCAAGATCGACCGCCCCGTAGCTGTTGCGGAGTTCCCAGTTCCCCTCGCGGGTCGCGCGGTCGTAAAGGACCATCCGTTTCGCAAGGGCGCCGATGGCGGTCACGGTGTGCTCGGCGACGGAGGTGGCATTCGCATTCGGTGTGTTTGTGACCACGATGCCTTTTTCGGTCGCCGCCCGGACGTCGATGGTATCCACGCCGACCCCGTGCCGGCCGATCACCTTCAGCGCATCCGCTGCCTCGATGATCTCCCGCGTGAAGGGGGCCATCCGGACAACCACACCGGCAACCCCCTGGATCTCTTTGATGACGGTCGCTACCGACGGATCGGAGGCTACCCGGACGTCGAACCGGTCGTCGAACACCTGGACGCCGCGTTCGTGAATGGACTGGACGATCAGGATCTTCTGCTTCATCTCTTCATCCTCCTTATTTCAGCATGCCCATCTCCGCGAGGACCTTGCGGAGCTTTTCCCGGTTTTCCGGCGTCATCGGTCCGACCGGGAGGATCGCCGGACCCGCCTCGATGCCGATCGTGTTCAGCGCCTCTTTGACCACAACGGGGAAGGTGCCGAGACCGAAGGCGATCCGGAGCGGCGCCAGCCGGTACTGGGCGTCCAACGCCCGCTTGTGATCGCCGGCGATGAAGGCCTCGTAGATCTCGACCGGCACCCTGGGGTCGACGTTTGCCGTTGCGCAGATCGAGCCGGCCGCTCCATAGCAGAGCGCGGCGTAGATCAGGGTGTCGCGTCCCATCAGGACATGGAAATTCATTCCCCGGGTGAGGCGGATGTACTCGCCGGTCACGGACATGTCGCCACTCGAGTCCTTGACGCCGATGATGTTGTCGACGGCGGCCAGTTCCAGGACCGTGGAGACCGGAAAGGGAACCTGGGTCCGGTCGGGGTTGGAGTAGAGCAGGATCGGAAGGTTCGGACAGGCCGTCGCAATCGCCGTATAATGCGCAATCAGTTCCTTCTGGCTGGGAACGAGGAAATAGGGGGTGATCACGGAGACCGCGTTGACCCCCAGATCCTGCGCCATCTTCGTCGTGTCGATCGCCTCGCGGGTTGTCACGGCGCCGGTTCCCGCATAGACGGGGACGCGGCCGCGGGTCTCGTCAACAACAATCCGGATGGCCTCTTTTTTCTGTTCGAAGGTGAGGCAGAAAAATTCTCCCTGGCTTCCAACCGGGAAGAGGCCGTGGGAGCCTCCGTCGATCAGATGGTTGGTGAGTTTGCGGAGTGCGCTTTCGTGGATCCGTCCCTCCGCCGTGATCGGGGTGACCATCGCGGGGATGATTCCTCTGGGAACGAACTGCATCATGGTTTTCTCCTTTCTTTCGGGGCTATTTCTTCGGTTTGGCAGGGCCTGCCTTGGCGGTGTTCGATATCGTGAGGAGAGTATTGGACCGGACGTTAAGGGTCATTCTCTGGACCGGGGCCATCATCATGGACCTTCTCTTCTTCTACTCTGTGGCGCTTTCAATCCTCTCAAAACCCGTATCGGATCGCAGTAGTTTTTATTGAGAAATCACTACCAAAAAGGGAAAAGCCTGTCAAGCGCAAACGATGATCCAAATCCACCACCAACTTTGAGCAAACCTTGACAGGATGGAAGTTTCCAGCAAAATTTCTTTCACCTCGGACATGAGGACGACGGCCATTTTATGCTGTAAGTTCAATCACCAGAGGTAATTGCAAAAGTATCAATAAGTCCCCTCCCCCCTGGCGGGGGAGGGTTAGGGTGGGGGGGAGGTTGCCATGAAATCAGCATATTGCAGCTTCACCCACCCCCTAACCCCCTCCCGTCAAGGGAGGGGGAACATATTTTGAAGAGTTTTGTAAGAGCCTCACCATAAAAAAGTTGGCGGTGGATCAAGGATGATATGATCGTCTGATAATGAGATGAAATGCAACGGATGTCGCTTGACACAGGTCGTTAAAATACATTATCATAAAAAGCAGTTGTGAGGAGGTGCGGGACCGACGGAGTTTCCCTGTTTATATGAAAATGCCCCTTTCCTTGTATCCCTCCCCATAAACGGGGGAGGGAAGGGTGGGGGTGGTTGATCCTTCGTTGTGCCCGCGCCGGGCATGGGAGTTAGAATGGTTTTCCTGGATGGCCGGTTAAGACGATGCCGGCCTTGCCGTCGGCACGGGTTGGGGAGGAAATGACGGAGACAATCTCGGCGCCTTCAAGGTCGCAGCTCAAACAGTGGAAAAAACTGTCGATGGGCAAGTACCGCCGCCGGGAGGGGCTTTTTCTGGCCGAGGGGGGAAAGGTTGTCGCCGAACTTCTTCGCAGCGGTTGGCCGGTGGAGACGCTCCTGGTCAGCGGGGAGTCGGCGGGAAGGTGGCAGGATCTCCTTGACGGCGCACCGGTCGGCGTTTCCGTCTTTCGGCTCACCGCCGGCGAGTGGGGAGCGCTTAGCCAGGATCCGTCCCCGGAAGGGGTGATGGCGGTGGCCGCCGCTTTGCCGGTCGTTCCGCTGGCAACCGTGTCCGGTCCGCTTTTGCTCTTGTATCAGATCAACAATCCCAACAACCTGGGCGCCCTTCTCCGGACGGCGCACTGGTTCGGCTTCCGAACCGTCCTGGTCAGCGAGGGCTCCTGCGAGGCGACGAATCCCAAGGCGGTCAGGTCATCAATGGGGAGTCTTTTCCACCTGACGGTGATCGAAGATCTCGATTTTGACGGCATTTTATTGGAGATTCGGGCGCGGTTCCGCCTCGTGGGAAGCGATGTCCGGGAGGGCATCGCCCCCCATCGCTGCGGCCCTGCAACGGCGCTCTTGATGGGGAGCGAGAGCCACGGACTGCCGGAAAAGCTTCTCGCGCAGACCGACGAGCGGTGGCGGATTTCCGGAGCCGGCGGGGCGGAGTCCCTGAGCCTCCCGCAGGCGGCGGCGATTATGATGTACGAATGCGCGCGGGAGAAAGTCGATTAGGCGGGAAGATGGAAGGGTTTATCCTGGTGACGACAACGACGGAAAAAAGAGAGGAAGCCGAGCGGATCGCGTTGGAGCTTGTCGAGGCAAGGCTCGCTGCCTGCGTGCAGATCATCGGGCCGATCGAAAGCATCTACCGCTGGAAGGGCCGGATCGAGAGGACCGGCGAGTGGCTCTGCCTGATCAAGAGTCGGGAGGAGAACTATGGGGCGGTCGAACGGGCCATCCTCTCCCTCCACCCCTACGAGACGCCGGAGATCATGGCCGTCCCGGTGACCGGCGGCAGCCCAGGCTATCTGGACTGGCTCCGGAGCGAACTGGCGACGCCTTGCGAGAAATGAAAAGGAGCCGAGGCAATTGCAAAACTCAACCAAAGGTGTCACCCCCGCGAAAGCGGGGGTCCAGAAATCACTGAAAAGACTGGATTCCCGCTTTCGCGGGAATGACAATATAGGACTTTTGCAAT
>CAYSSF010000042.1:5791-21331 GCA_964433455.1 uncultured Syntrophaceae bacterium | reverse complement strand
CGGTCAACGGTCGGGGGAACGGGGGACCGGCGCGAGTCTACCGTCTCGCCGGCGGCGCGGGGGAGATCGGGTTCATCAGCCCGGTCAGCGGCCACTTCTGCGGGGCCTGCAACCGCCTCCGCCTGACGGCGGACGGCCACCTCCGTGCCTGCCTGCTGTCGGATGACGAAACGGACCTCAAGGGCCCCCTCCGGGCGGGTTGCACCGACGCGGAGTTGGAGAAACTGATCCTCGGGGCGATCGCCCGGAAACCAAAGGAGCACCAAATCGCCTGTACGGATCACCACATCAAGAAATGCATGAAAGAGATGCCGGCGATCGGCGGGTAAGGTTCTCCTTGCACCGGCAAATGGAAACGGGTTTTCACAACGCGGCGTAAAGACGATTCGGCGACAGGGAAGGCCATGGGAATGCAGGGAGAGACGATTCATGACGACTGGCGGGTGACGCCTCGCGGTCGCTATCTCGACGGGAGGATCAAGAGCCTGATCCTCGATCTGACGGCGCCCCGCGCCGGGGAGCGTCTCCTCGACATCGGGTGCGGCAGCGGCGAACATCTCAGCCTCTTCCGCCGGAAGGGGTGCGACGTGACAGGGATCGATCCGTCATCTTTGCTGCTCGACCAGGCATTCCGGCGACTGCACAGCCGCGCCGAACTCCGCATCGGCCGAGCCGAGGACCTCCCCTTTTCCGACAACGAATTTGACATCGTCACGCTGATCACCTCCCTCGAGTTCACCGGCGACCCCGGTCTGGCCGTCGCCGAGGCGATCCGGGTCTGCCGGGGAAGGGTCTTCATCGGGGTGATGAACCGCTGGTCGCTGATCGGTTCGCAGGGGCGCCTGCCGACCCTGTTCAATCCCCAAATCGGCGCCATGAACCGTTTCTTCCATCTCGCCTCTCTCACCGCCATGATCCGGAAGCAGCTCCCAGGGGTCCGGATCCAATGGGGCAGCGTCCTCTTCCTGCCATGGAACTGGTATGATTTCGCCACCGGACTGGAGGAGCGAATCCCCGTGATGAACAACCCCTTCGGCGCCTTTTTCGGTCTGGCCTTCTCGGTAACCTTCTCCTTCCGGACGATTCAGGAGGTGATCCGGGAGCCGGTCGCGCTGACTCCGGACGGCCGGAGACCCATGCCGGGCGTCGTGCGTGAATTCAAAAAAAACGGCTTGCCGGCGGTTTACCGAGAGACGAAAAATGGTTCATGAATCATGAAAAAAACGAATGATGACCTCTGGGAGCTAATCGCCACAGCCGCCGGGATGACGCAGGCGAATATCATCCAGGGCCGGCTCAAGAGCGAAGGAATCCCGGTAAAACTGAGTTACGAGGCCGCCGGCACGATCTACGCGATCACGGTCGACGGCCTGGGCGAGGTGAAGATCATCGTCCCCGTCGCCGACTGGGAACGGGCAAAAGAAATCCTCTCCCGCTCCTACGACGACGGCGAACTCGCCTGGGAGAAGGGTCCGGATGACGGCAAGGTTTCTTAAAAAAGGGCTTCTGTTGCGGAACAGAATTTTAGCAGCCATATGCAGGAAGAATTTGAATGATCTGCTGAAGAGACTGCCCCCGCCGGCCAAAGTCATAGAGAGCTTTTGATTACTCCTGAGAGGACCGGCAGGCGCAGCAGCAGGTTCCCGGAAACCCGGCGTCGATAATCTGCCGACGCCCGGAGGTCGTCGATCGGCGACACCGCCTGCCGCGCCAGTCGGGCCGCCGTTTCAAGGACGGCGGGGAAGAGCCGCTCGCCGATCAGCGCCGCCTCGACCCCGGCCGAGGTGACGACGGTCGGACCGACGCTGCCCCAGGCGAGCCGGGCGGCCTCGATCACCCCCGCGGCGGAGACCTTCAGCAGGGCGGCCATGCTGGCGATCGCACAGGCGAGGGCCTTGCGCTGCCCGACCTTTTCATAACGGTGGATCCCGTATCCGTCCGGTCGGTTCAGCGTGATTCCCGTCAGAATTTCCCCCGGGCGCAGCGCCGTTTTTCCCGGACCGGCGATGAAGGCGCCGACCGGAACGGTCCGGCGGCGGGTTGGCGTGCTCAGTTCCAGTTCCGCCCCGAGGACGTACAGGGGCGGCAGCGTATCCCCGGCCGGAGAAGCGGTGCATAGATTGCCCCCGATCGTCCCCATGTTCCGTATCGGGGGTGAACCCAGGACCCGCAGCGCCTGGGCCAAAACGGAAAAATCTTTGCGGATCCGGGGATCTTCCAAAAGGCGCCGATGGGTGTTTCCCGCACCGATCCAGAACCCGGACGGCGTCTCCCGGACACCCTGCAATTCGACGATCCGTTCGAGGCCGATCAGGACCGGGGTCTCCTCCCGTCGCGCGCGCATCTGCACGAACAGGTCCGTCCCGCCGGCAAATACCCGCGCCTCCGGATACTCCGCCATGCAGGACCACAGAGCATCCAGATGTTCCGGCAGAAAGACCCGCGTCGCCCGCGCTCCCCCCGTCCGGAATGAGACGCCGACGGGCGCGTCCGGGGAATCCTCTTCCGTTCCCTGCACCGCGCCTCCCGCATGGCGCCTCCCGCCGTCTTCCCGGGAAAGCGTTGGCAGCCGGGAAGTCGCCGGTGCGGCGCCGGGATCGGCGGACCGGCCCGTGGTTCGGGCCGCCGTTTCCACGGCGTCCACGATCTTCTGATACCCCGTGCAACGGCAGAGATTCCCGGCGAGCCCCTCCCGGATCTGATCGCGTGTGGGGTCCGGCATCTGGGCCAGCAGGGCCGCCGCCGCAAGCATCATCCCCGGCGAGCAGAATCCGCACTGAACCGCGCCGCAACGGACAAAGGCATCCTGCAGGGGGTGCAGGCCGTCTCCGTTCGCCAGTCCTTCGATCGTGGTAACCGCCCTCCCCTCCAACTGTGCGGCCGTCATCAGACAGGAAAGCTTCGGTTCGCCGTCGATCAGGATCGTGCAGGCCCCGCACTCCCCGCTTCCGCAGCCCTCCTTCGTTCCCGTGAGATCCAGGTCCTCTCTCAGCAGATCCACGACCCGACTGTCCGGGAGCGCCTCGACCGTTGTTTCTCTGCCGTTGATCGTAAACCGGATGTTCATCAGCCGTCCCGCATGATTCATTCCTCTTCGTCCTCACAAAGCGCGTGTTTCCGTCGCAAAGCATCCAGGATACGCTCCGCCGTCAGCGGCGCCCGGCGGAGCCCCTCGATGCCGCAGGCACGGGCCACCGCCCCGGCAATGGCCGGCAGCGGGGCGTTCGTCCCGACTTCGCCCACGCCCTTCATGCCGTAAGGTCCCGTGGGCTCTTCCATCTCGACGGCAAGCGAGATCATCTCCGGGATATCCGGGGCCGAAGGGATGATGTAGGTGGCCAGATCCGGGGTCAGAACCCGGCCCTTCTCCAGACGGACCTCCTCGGACAGCGCATAGCCGATCCCCTGGGCGACGGCGCCCTGGACCTGCTGTTCGAAACCCTGCGGGTTGAGGACCCGCCCCGCCTCCGTTGCGGCAAGATACGCCTTCACGTCGACCGCCCCGGTGAGTTCGTCCACCTCCACGCAGGCGACGTGCGCGGCATGCGCAAAGAAGAGATGGGGAAAGCCGATCACGAACGCCTTCCCGGTATCCGGTACGTCCCGGACCACGGGCATCAGGAACTGGCTGACGCAGATCCGTTCCGGTTCGCTCATCGTCGCCGCCAGCAGCACCAGTGGAATCTCCCGCCCCGTCGCCGGATGCCGGACCCGCCCCGGGAGCAATTCCAGGTCTTCCAGCGTATCGACAAGGAGCCCCAGGGCCGCGCGGCCGAGAAGCCGGCGGCGGAGCTCTTCGCAGGCATGGATCAGCGCGTTGCCGTAGGTATACGTCGTCCGACCGGCCGACGCCGAACCGGAGGGGAGGGTCCGCGCCGTATCCGGCTGGATGAGTTCGATGGCGGTATTCTCTTGACAGAGGATCTGCCCCGCGATCTGGAAGAAGGCGGTGGCGTTTCCCTGCCCCATGTCGGAGACGCCGCAGTAAAGGCGGATCGTTCCCTCCGGCGTGATTTCGATCTTGGCGATCGCCGAGTCGGGAAGCCCCCGGCCGTACCCCATCGCGTTGAAAACGGCGGCGATGCCCACGCCCCTTCTCTTGAAAGCGCCCGCCGCCGCGATCCAGGCCCCCCTGTCACGCCAGAGCGGATGCCGCTGCACCGTCTCGAGGCAGGGAACGATCCCGGTGGCGCCGGTCAGCGCCACGCCGGAGGCGTTCCGGTCCCCCTGCCTGAGGGCGTTCTTCAGGCGGATACCGAGCGGGTCCATACCCAATCGGGCGGCCAGGCGATCCATCATGCCTTCGCAGGCAAAGCTCACCTGGGCCACGCCGAAACCGCGCATCGCGCCGGCGACGGGATGGTTCGTATAGAGGCACCAGCCTTCGATCAGGGCATGGGGAATCCGGTAGGGGCCGGCGGCGTGCTCCATCCCCATGGCCATCACCTCGCCGCCCAGGTGGGCGTAGGCCCCGGTATCGTAGTAGAGACGGCAGTGGAGGGCGTGGAGCGTCCCGTCGGCCTTCGCGCCCAGGCGGTAGTGCAGGCGCGCGGCGTGGCGTTTGTAGCCGGCCAGCATGCTCTCCTCCCGGTTCCACCACATCTTGACGCGCCGGCCTTCCGCATGCAGCGCGGCCAGAACGAGGAAACACTGCACCGTGGCGCCGTCCTTGCCGCCGAACGCCCCGCCCAGGTAGGGGCCGATCAGGCGGATCCGCTCCATCGGAATGCCCAGCGCGTGAGCGATCTCCCACCGGTCCCGGAAGGGGGCCTGCGTGGAAGCGATCAGGACAATCCGCCCGTCCGGCTCCTGCCAGGCCACGCCGTTTTCCGTCTCCAGGAAGGCGTGGGCCGCGACGGGAACCTCGAAGGTCTCCTCGATGACGACGTCGCACGCTCCGAACGCCTCCATGGCGCTTCCCTTGCGGATCTCCGCCTGGAGAAGGATGTTGCCGCCGGGGCGCTCTTCATGAACCAGGGGCGCGTCGGGGGCCAGGGCGTCATCGATCCCGAAAATCCCCGGCCGGGGGTCGATATCCACCCGGATCAGCGAGAGGGCGGTTTCCAGGATCTTCCGGTCGGCGGCAATCACCAGCGCGACGGCGTCGCCGCAGTGCCGGACCTTATCGGTGCACAAAACGGGCTGATCCTTGTGGACGATGCCCTGCCGGTTGGTCCCGGGAACATCCCGCCCGGTGAGGACGGCAACAACGCCGGGAAGGGCTCCGGCCTCGGTTGCATCCACATTCCGGATGAGGCCGTGGGGAACCCCCGCCCGCCGGACGCCGGCCCAGATGAGGCCCTCGCCGTAATGGTCCACGGCGTATTTCTCCGCCCCCGTCACCTTGGCGGCAGCCTCCGCCCGGGGAACCGAACGGCCGATCTTGGGGATGAATGGATTTGTCATGCTGACCTTCCGGCTCTCGCGGCGGCCCGTGATGAACCACAAGATTCGTGTTCAAGGGCGCTGCGTTGCGGCATGGGTAAATGCCGTTTTGAGGTATAACACAAGGCCATACGCCGATCAACGGATAAACGCCGCAAAAGGAGATGCAGAAAAACGGTTATGATCAGCCGGAGGGGTTGACAAGGCCGAGCTCTTTCTCCTATACTGCCGCCCGTGCAGACTTCCTTGGGGAAAAATCCCCCGGAGAAACGGAAATGATGGACAACATCGGGGAGCGAACCCTAAAGCTGAAACTCAATGCACGCACGGCCTATCTCACCATAGTCACCCGCTTCGTGGAGGCGGCGGCGGCCGCTTTCGGCATGGAAGAGAAGGATGCCCTGAAACTCGGTCTGGCCGCGGAAGAAATTTTCCTCTATCTCTGCGCCGCCCTCCTCCCGGACAATCCGATGGATATTGATTGCTTCAACGGCACCTATTACACGCGGCTGACCTTCAACTGCCAGGCGCCCAAACTGGACCTGCGGGGCCTCAACATCGCCTCCGCGGGAACCTTCAACGACGAAAGCGATCTGAAGGATATGGGGCTCATGATCGCTTCCCGCTCCGTCGAACGCCTTCACCTCACCGTGAAGCAGGCGAACTGGATCAGCCTGGCCGTGACCAAGGAGAAAACCTACCCGAAGATCGTCGAAGAACTCCCCTGTCCGGAGGCCCCGGACACGCTGACGCTGGGAGCGGCGGACGGCGAAGGCGTGAAACGATTTGCGCTTCTCGTGAGGCAATGTTCCGCGGCGCCGGATCTGCCGCCTTTCTTCGAATTCCCCGGGCGGCTCGTGGATATGGTCGCCGGCGGCGAATACCGGCTGATCACGGCGGTGAATGCGAAAAAGGGAATCGTCGGGGGCCTCCTCTTCCGGAACCGGACCGAACGGATCGTCGAGACCTTCGGCCCTTATGTGCTGCACACGGGTGAAGGAAAGGCCACGGCGGAAGCGCTTCTCGACGCCTGCCTCAGCGGAATCGCCCGCACCAAGGCGCTGGGGTTGCTCAGCCGCTCCGGACTGCCCCCGGCCCTCGAGGACCGTTTCGAAACCCTCGGTTCTCTCGTTCACCATGCGCCGAACCGGCCGCCGGCCGAACACCCCTTCTTCTTTCGCCACCTCCACGAGGACCCGGGGTGCGATGTCTGGTCCCCGCCGGAATTCACCGCATGGCTTCAACAGACCTATGACCGGCTCGTCCTCGCGCGGAATATCCGGACGCTGAGGGACATGGGTGAAACCCGTTCCGGCTTTTCCCTTTTCAGCGCCGAGCTGCGGCATGAAAGGGCGGACGCGATCCTCCGGCCGCTGCTGCCCGGCGCCGATTTCGCCGCCAATCTCGAAAGGCACATCCGCTTTATCCGGAAGGAGGGGTTCCTCAATCTCTTTTTCGAGATCGATCTGGGCGTTCCCCGGCAGGCGGAAATGATCCCCGTCCTTATGGCCAACCGCTTTCAACCGCAGATCCTCATGCCCTTTGCCGGGCAGGCGGATCTCGTCATCTTCCAGCATCACGATGCGACCGAACCTTGACGCCCTCGTCCCGGCCTATGTCCGGGAATTCGATCCCTATATCCCGAGCAAGCCCGATCCGGAGCTGATGAAGCTCTACGGATGCCGGAGACTCTTCCGCCTGAACAACAACGAAAACCCCCTGGGCCCCCCGCCCGGCGCCCAGGAGGTGATCCGGCGCTTCCCGCCGCCGCAGGGCGCACTCTATCCGAGCGGCGATTCCTACTACCTGCGAGGGGCGATCGCCGCCTTCCACGGCCTCGACCCCGATCAGGTTCTCGTGGGCAACGGGGCCAACGAAGTCATCGCCTTCGTGATCAAGGCCTTCTGTACGCAGGGCGACAACATCGTCACCGCGGACAAGACCTTCGCCGTCTATGAGTGGGTGGCGGTCTTCTCCGGGATCCAGGCGCGCGTGATCCCGCTCAGGGACGAGGGATTCGACGATATCGGGATGCTCCGGGCCATCGATGCGAACACGAAAATCCTCTTCGTCTGCAATCCGAACAACCCCACGGGAAGCTACTGGTCGAAGGAGCGGCTGAAGGCCTTTCTCGACGCCGTCGGGGGCAAACGCATCGTCGTCGTCGATGAGGCCTACTTCGAGTTTGTGGAGCAGCCGGATTTCCCGGACGGCGTCTCCCTGCTCGGCGATTATCCGAACCTCGTCGTCTTTCGGACCTTTTCCAAGATGTATGGGATTGCGGGACTGCGCATCGGCTACCTGGTGGGCGATCTCGCCGTTGTCGACATGATCCGCCGGACCTGCGTCGTCTACTCCGTCAATCGCCTCGCGCAGGAAGCGGCCCTGGCGGCGATTCGGGACGATACCGGCCATATCGGACGGACGCGCGCGCTCGTTCGCGAGAGCCGGGCGTTTCTGCGCGAGGAGTTGGCGAAGCTCGGGCTGCCGATCATTTCGGGCGAGGGGAATTACCTGATCGTGAAGCTGCCGGGGAGCGACACGCTGGCCTACAGGAAGATGATGCGGGAAGGGGTCATGATCCGGCCCATGACGGGGTTCCGCTACCCGAATCACATCCGGGTCACCCTGGCGAAGATGGAGGCGATGGAGGCCTTCGTCGCGGCGTTGAAAAAAACCATCGAAACGTAGGATGCGGACCATGACCAGCGCCCCTCCGGGGAAAAACCTGTTTACCCCTGAATTTCTGGCCCTCTGCCTGGTCATTGTCACGGCGTTCTGCAATGTCAGCGTATTTTACAGTTTCTATTATTATTTGGGCATCATTGACATTCCCGTCGTCTGGCGAGGCTTTCTTGTCGGCCTGGAACCGATGGCCGCCTTCGGACTTCGCCTGTTCGTGCTGCCCTGGCTGCATGTTCGCAACGCTTACGGCGTAACCATGGCCGCCCTCGCGCTTCTGGTCGTGGTCTCCTGCTCCTACCTTTGGGTGACGACCGTGGCCGCGATGGTACTCCTGCGCGTCATCCACGGCGCAGTCTTTGTCCTGCTTACATCTGCCGTGATTTCCCTGCTGGTCAATTTCATTCCCCCGGGAAAAAGCGCTCAGGGATTCAGCGCGCTGAGCGTCGCAACCATGATCCCTTATGCGGTAATCCCTCCCCTGACCGAAGCCCTGCTGCCTCAGGTACGCAATGCGGCGGATATCTACGCCGGGGTCTCCATCTTTTCCGTTGCCGCGATCCTGCTGATGGCCGCGTTGCGCAAGCGCATCGGCCGTGCCCTGGAGGGTATGGATGCGGCCCTGATGCGCCGTTCTGCCATCACCGAGATCCGGGACAACTTCAGACAACGCGCCGTCGTGATGCTGCTGATCTCCATGTTTTTCATCTATCTTGCCCATGCCACGTTTTTCTATTTCATGAAGAACCTTTCTCTTCAAACGGGCGTCGGCAACGTAGGCCTCTTTTTTACCGTCTCCATGGCAACGATGATTTTCGTGCGCGCCTTTGGCGCCGCCCTGTTCGACAGGCTCAATGAGATGCGGCTGATCAGAATTGCCTTGGTCCTGCTCATTTTGTGCCTGATGGCTCTCCCCGGCACAGACACCCTCGCATTTTATTACCTGCTGGCGGTCGTTTACGGAGGGGCGATGGGCATTGCCCTGCCCATTCTGAATGCCCTGATCTTTTCCGCCTCCGCGCCGGCCCTGCGCGGCCTCAACACCAACATGACCCTGTTTGCAATGGATGCGGGTTATTTCCTCACACCCTATCTGGGAGGAACTCTGATCACGTTCGGTTCGGATTTCGGCGCTCTGTTTTACATCGCCGCCGGTTTTGCGATCGTTTCACTTGCGCTCATCATCACCCTGTCGAACATGGAGCGGCGGGTCACGAGGCAAACGGCAGCATAGGCATGGGATCACAGCGCCCGCGGGCTGCGGGACAATGAAACGAACACCCAAAGAGACCGACGCCATAAACGTTTTCCAACCATCGCCCAGGAGGATTCGATCGATGACGGACAACAACGAACGAACGACGCAGAAGGCTCCCGAACCGTTTGCCGTGGACTCTTTTCGTCCTGAAGACGCCGAAGGGATCGTCCAACTTTTTCACGCCGTTTACGGCGATGGCTACCCGATCCGTCTGTTCTACGATCCGGAACAGATCATTGCCGCCAATGCCGAGGGCCGGTATTACTCCATCGTGGCCCGCACGGATGCCGGTCAGGTGATCGGAGCAATGCACTTGTATCGCTCGGCGCCCTGCAAATCCCTGTATGAGGCCGGCGTAGGGCTGGTTCAGAAGGAGTATCGGAATTCGGGGGCAAACACACGACTGCTCGATTTCCTCTACAACGATTTTGTTCCTCGCAATCCCCATATCGAAGAGGTCTTCGGCGAGGCGGTCTGTAACCACCCCTACATGCAAAAGGCGATCGAACGCTTCCATTTCGTGGAAACGGCCATCGAGGTGGCCCTGATGCCCGCCGAAGCCTACACCCGGGAGAAGAGCGCGCAGGGCCGGGTGGCGACCGTGAACGCCTTCCGCTGCTACCAACCGAAACTGCACCGGATCTTTCTTCCCGCCCCCTATGAACAGGAGCTCCGATGGATCTATGCCCGTCTCGACAACGCCCGCGAGATCGTTCCATCCGTGGCGCAAATGCCGGGCGGCGAACCTTCCCGTGCGGGATTGGAGATGTTCGATTTCGCCCGCGTCGCCCGGATCGCCGTCCGCGACAGCGGAGTGGATTTTCGGGATTGTATCATCGATCGGGAGAGAGAGGCCGGAATCCGGAAAGCCGTGGTCTTGCAGGTCTGGCTCGATCTTTCCCAGCCCTGGGTCGGCGAGGCCGTGGCATGCCTTCGGGATCTCGGCTACTTCTTTGGCGGCGCCCTGCCCCGCTGGTTCGACGGCGACGGCCTCCTGATGCAGAAGCTCCTCTGCCCTCCTGATTTCGAGGGGATCGTGCTGGTATCCGATTTTGCAAAGGAACTCCTGGACGTGATCAAGGTCGACTGGGAACGGGCGAAAGAAATCCTCCCCCGCTCCTGCCACGACGGCGAGCCCCCGGGGGTGTGATAGTTTGACGAAATCAGGTTCGACGAAAGGCGCTTGCTCTTTCGCAGGATCATCGGTATATATGCTACCCCAACGTCACATACTGAATCTGAAATCCCGGAACCGGCCATGGGCGAAATCAGAAAAGACCTTCTTGAAATCGTCGAAAAGATGCCCGTCTTCCCGCGGAGCGTTCATCGGGTCATTGAGTTAACCTCCGACATCAATTCCGACCCCAGGGACCTGGTGGAGGTCATCGAGCACGACCCGATTCTGATCATGAAGGTAATCAAATTGGTGAACTCGTCCTACTTCGGCCTCGCACAGAAGATCACCTACGTCAACCACGCCGTGGTTTACATCGGAATCAACACGGTCAAAAACCTGGCCTTGAGCGCAGCGACCCTCGGCGTGCTCCCCTGAACGAACAACGCCGGATTCAACATGGATGCGTTTCTTCTGCATTCGTTGTCCACGGCCATCATCGCAAGGATTTTCGCAAGGAAATCAATGATTCAGGAAAAGGATAGTTTTGACTTCTTTCTATCCGGGCTCTTACACGATTTCGGCAAGATCGTGTTCGCCCACTTTATGCCCGACGACTTCAAGCGGGCGCTGCAGACGGCAAAAGACGAAGGGCTGCCTCTTTATGAAGCGGAGCAGATCATTTTCGCCGCCGACCACGCGCAAATCGGTTCTTTGCTCGGCGAAAAATGGAAACTTCCCGCTCACCTGATCGCATGCATCCGGAATCACCATTGTCGTGACCGCGAAGAATCACTGATCATCGACGCGGTCTCTGCCGCCAATCAGGTCAGCAAGGAGCTTAAAATCGGCTTTGGCGGTGAAAATCGAGTAGAGAATCTTCCCGCGGGGATATTGGAGCGTTTTGGCGCCGGCATGCAATCCGTCATCCATTCCCTGGGCAACATCCATGCAGAAACAGAAAAGGCATTGATATTCATCCAGAAATAAATGATTAAGGGGTTGCGGATTGAAGATACGCTTCTGGGGTGTCCGCGGTTCGATACCTTCACCGGGACGGAAAACCGTGAAATTCGGCGGCAATACCACCTGCATCGAGGTCGAAACCGACGACGGACGGACGATCATTTTCGACGCCGGCACCGGCATCCATCCCCTTTCTGAACACTTGCTCAAGAAACTGCCGGTATCCTGCTCCATATTCATCACCCATACCCACTGGGACCATATTCAGGGTCTTCCTTTTTTTATGCCCATTTTCATCCCCATGAACCATATCGATATTTACGGCGCCGCTGATCCGGTCCGGCAGAGGGATATCGGAGATGTGCTGAGCCGCCAGATGGAGCATTGCTACTTTCCGGTTCGCGAGACGGAACTGAAAGCGGACATTCAGTATCGTTCCCTCTGCGAAGGGCAGACGGTAGCCATAGGATCGGCCAGGGTTACAAACATCTTCATGAATCATACGGTGCTCAATTTCGGCTACCGGATCGACTGCAATGGAAAGAGCCTCTTTTTCACCGGAGACCATGAGCGCCTGTATAATATTTACCAACCCGGGGACAATGATTATGCCGAATACGATCACCTCATCTCCAGAAAGAACGCCATGCTGGCCGATTTTATCCGGGGAGTCGATATCCTGATCGCCGACTCCATGTATACCGTGCAGGAATATCCGGCAAAAAAGGGATGGGGACACGGAACTTACGATTCATGCATCGATATGGCGAAGAGCGTCGGCGCCAGGGCACTCTATCTCACCCACCACGAACCGCTCCGAAGTGACGGGGAGCTTGACCGTATTCAAAAAGAGCTAAGTAAAACATAAGATTTTCCAGTACGTATCGCATACGAGGGTCTTGAGATCACGTTATAATACCAGCGGAAATCTTCCGGCGCTTTTATTTTGAGATCTCCGCCCGGATGTTCGATATCCTATCCTCATCCTCGTCCCCGACTGGGAACAACGCCTTCTCGGCAATGTTGAAGCAGGATCGGTTGACTATTGACAAGGCACACAAGGGGCTTACAATTTTTGAAGAGATCCCGGTTCGGTACACAAAACCGGATTTTTCTCATGCTTTGGCACTCGCACATCGGACCAACATGTACGCATATGATGCCTATTTTTTGATTGTGCGATGAAACACAACGCCCCGTTACTGACATTGGATCGAAAGTTGAAGGCAGCGGCCAAAGATCTCAGCATCACCACCTGGGAGGTTTGAAATGCAGATCTACACCTATTCAGAAGTCAGGCAGAAGCTTGCAAGAGTCCTGGAACAGGCTGAATCGATGGGCAAGGTCTTAATTCGCCGGAAAGACGGTCGAACTTTCGCGTTGGTTCCGGAGCAACTTCGTTCCTCGCCTTTGGACATCCCTTCTATCAAGGCAGACATCTCGACAGAGGAGATCGTAAGCATCATTCGGAAAGGCAGGGAGAGAGGCAGAACCCGGCACGTCAACTGACCGAAATCGCCGGCGTGTGAAAGAAGATTTTGTTATTTTATTCCAGTATGCCCCCGGTGATCATCTGCATTTCATGGAAGCATCATTTTATCCTTTTATTGATGTTATTTAACAGTTTCAATAAGGATCGCCGCATCTCGACATTCCTGACTTTTCGAAAGGCCTTCAGCAGGCTTTCTTCCTGGTCTGTCAGGGGTAATTGCTGCGGAGTTGTTGTATCGAAGAAATCGGACACCGAAACATTTAATGCCAGGGCGATCTGCTGCAATCTGATGATGTTGAGCGTGGTATAGCCGCTTTCATACTTCTGGATCTGCTGAAAGGTTACCCCAATCTTCTCTGCAAGTCTCTCTTGAGACAAACCTGCGTTCTGCCTGAAATTTCTTATCATTCTGCCAAGATCGGCCGAATTCAGCATACCACCCATAGTGCAACACCTTTCTTGTTGAAAAGATACACCTATCGGCGGCTGTTCACCACGTCATGACATTAGAATAAATAAGGCTTGAATATTCTAATATGATGACATATATAACCACACGTTAGTTTACAAAAAGGAGCGCACTGAGAAATTTTCATAGACTGTGACTTGGTCTGTTGTTGGTCTTCGCACCAATGAATTGGTTCAGGGGATTCAACTCATGTCGTCATTAATTCGGAAATATCGCGCAAGCACTCTCTGTAAGTCAAATCCCACCATATCGCTGCATACATACGGATTCATAGTCTTCCCGAATTATACTCTAAATTCAAAGGAGGGAAGTGTCTCACCTACCTTGGCACAGAGGGCTGTTCTTTCATGCTTGGAGGTTTTCTATGAAAAATAAAAGATTTTTCTGGGTAATGAGCTTGGGCTTTCTATTGATTACTTTAAACGCATGCGGTGGGGGCGGCAGTGGAAGTAGTTCGGGTGGCGGCGGATCGACACTAGTTTCGATTTACGTGACCCCAATCAATCAAAATGTACCAGAGGGCACGGCAAAACAATTTGCGGCATCTGGAACTTATTCAGATGGTACAAGTCATGATATAACCACCCAGGTTTCTTGGTCATCATCGAATATATCAGTGGCAACGATTGACAGCAGAGGTCTCGCATCGCCATTTTTTCCGGGTACGGTTACAATCGCAGCGACTTTGGGCAGTATATCTGGCAATACAACGTTAACAGTAACCGCATCGCCTAGTCCATCTGGTTATATAACTATATGTGTTGGGATAAGCGGAGATACCCTTGCCGGGGTAACAATCAACTTTTCAGGCGACAGGACAAACGTTTCTTTGACAACCAATGAACAGGGCAACTTAGTTTATACGCCCAACGTACAGAGCAACTCCGGTTGTGTACTAATTCTCGGAGCCGTTACGGTAACGCCCGTTAAGGCAGGCTATACATTCACACCTTCCAGTTTGGCCGTAAAAGAAGACGGTACGGTGAATTTCGCGGCATCAGCCAATACTGTGCCCACTTACAGCATCTCCGGTACAGTGAGCGGTGCTGTGCTGTCGGGCGTGACGATTACATTAAGTGGCGCCGGGTCAGCGACGGCCATCTCAAACGCGAGCGGAAATTACAGTTTTTCAAACCTTGTAAACGGCAGCTACACAGTGAAGCCATCAATGGCGGGCTATACATTCACACCCACCAGTTTGGCCGCAACCGTTAGCGGAGCAAATATTACCGGTACGAATTTTGTTGCAACGGCCAATACTGTGCCGACTTACAGCATCTCCGGTACAGTGAGCGGGGCTGTGCTGTCGGGCGTGACGATTACATTGAGTGGTGCCGGGTCGGCGACGACCACGACAAACGCGAGCGGAAATTACAGTTTTTCAGGCCTTGCGAACGGCAGCTATACAGTGACGCCATCCCTGGCGGGTTATACGTTCAGCCCGACCAGTTCAGCGGCAAACGTAAGCGGAGCAAATATTACCGGTACAAATTTCGTGGCAACAGCCAATACTGTGCCGACTTACAGCATCGCCGGTTCGGTAAGCGGGGCTGTGCTGTCGGGCGTGACGATTACATTGAGTGGTGCCGGGTCAGCGACGACCATAACAAATGCGAACGGAAATTACAGTTTTTCAGGCCTTGCGAATGGCAGCTATACAGTGACGCCCTCTCTGACGGGTTATACGTTCACATCCGCCAGCACGTCCGTAAACGTTAGCGGAGCAAATATTACCGGTACGAATTTCGTGGCAACAGCCAATACTGTGCCGACTTACAGCATCTCCGGGGCTGTAAGCGGGGCTGTGCTGTCGGGGGTGAAGATTACATTGAGTGTCACCGGGTCAGCGACGGCCACAACAAACGCAAGCGGAAACTACAGTTTTTCAAATCTTGTGAACGGCAGTTACACAGTAACGCCTTCAATGGCGGGCTATACATTCACACCTGCCAGCTCGTCCGCAACCGTTAGCGGAGCAAGTATTACCGGCACGAATTTCGTGGCAACAGCCAATACTGTACCGACTTACAGCATCTCCGGCGCTGTAAGCGGGGCTGTGCTGTCGGGGGTGAAGATTACATTGAGTGGCGCCGGGTCAGCGACGGCCACAACAAACGCGAGCGGAAACTACAGTTTTTCAAATCTTGTGAACGGCAGTTACACAGTAACGCCTT
>CAYSSF010000042.1:0-5691 GCA_964433455.1 uncultured Syntrophaceae bacterium | reverse complement strand
ATGGCGGGCTATACATTCACACCTGCCAGCTCGTCCGCAACCGTTAGCGGAGCAAATATTACCGGCACGAATTTTTCCGGCAGTGTTGCCTCTGCTGCCCTGGTGGACAATGGGAATGGCACGGTGACGGACATCGGGTCGGGTTTGATGTGGCAGAAGGCTACGGCTCCGGGAACATACACATGGCAACAGGCGCTTTCTTACTGTGAGAACCTTTCCCTGGCCGGGTACTCCGACTGGCGGCTACCCAACTATAATGAGTTGTGGTCCCTGGTAGATAATTCCCGTCATAGCCCCGCAATAGACCCACTGCTGGCGCCGTACACAGTGAGTGATTTTTATTGGTCCTCTACTAGCGACACTATCCCCCCCCCAATCCGGACGCGGCGTGGTTCGTGGACTTCGATTTAGGCGGCTGGAGCTACGTCATGTATAAGTCAAATAGCTGTTACGTGCGTGCCGTTCGTGGGGGACAGTCCCCCCCGTAATAGACCTACTGCTGGAGTAGTTATGCAAACCAGGTCTCCTGATGACAATGGCAGCGACGATTTTAAATAGCGCCGAGAGAAAATTGCGGAAGATGAATAGCCGTCACAAGTCGTACAAGCCCATGCGGGCTTAACTCAGCGTTAGGCGGCCCAGCACCGCCATCGCACAAACCCAAAGGAGAAACACATGTCCACACGCAGTGCGCACACACGGACCATGGTCGACCATGTGGTAATAACGCCTACCGAAAAGGCTAAGCCCTTTCTCGCAGGCATCTTTTCGCGAGGCAGCTCGACCTGTAACGACGGCTGCATAAGACTCGTGACGGCCACGCCACAACTCACCGTTCAGGGTGTGGCTGAGCCCGCCCAAGGCGGTGGCAAACTGATGAGTGTCGTTTCCTACCAGCTCTCGTGGACCAACACCCAAGTCGGCGACATCTTAAAGAAACGCTATGCTGCCGACACAAGGCAAGCCACGTTCGTCAAGTACGACGACGGCTGGCGACTCGAACAGCATTAGATATATCCCTCAAAAGCAATACCATACTAAATAAAAAATGGAGGATTGGTTAGCAATGAAAAGAATCGTAATCGTGACCTGCATGCTGCTTTGTGCGCTGTCATCTTCAATGGTCTCAGCCGAGCCCTGCACGCCAGACGTCTCCGGTCAAGACAGGATTACCAAGAAACCGATCCAGCGATGGCAACAGGCCTTGAGATCAACCGGATTACTGTCGGAGGCGTTGATGGGCAGCAGTCTCGCTACTTATGCAAGAATTCATCGGGATGGCGACAAGAATTACATCGTTATCATCATCGAGAAAAAAGATGAAAACCTCACACGTGCGGCATTTGAATCACGCTACCACGCCGCGAAGGGAGATCAGATTATCTTAGGATTCAAGAACGGCGACCCCTTGACGTTCGTCGCTACCGAGGTTTCGAACAAAGCAGAGAAAAGCGGATTATTTAATTCCATGTTGCTGATGAGCGCCGTGTGGGCAGCCAACGTATCCGACGCTGCCATGGCGACGGCGAGAGATACTTTGACCACAAAGCAGGTTGACGCGATTCGCGTTTCCCCAGCGAGTGGCGATCATGTTGAGCTATCCATATCTGATGAGACTGGCAAGGCGCTGATGGCGAAATTCGGATGCTTCTATCAAGCCTTGGATAAGCGGGGGATTGCTCTGTCCGCCACAGTAACCCCTGTACAGCCCGCGGTCGCTAGCGATGCCTCGAAGCCTGCGAAAGCAGCAACACCGTTGACGATTGATCAGATCATTCAGATGGTCGCCGTGAAACTTGCCGATGACATAATCATTACGACCATACAGAATTCAAATTCGAAGTTCGACCTCACTCCAGAGACCTTGATCAAACTGAAGGGCGCTGGCGTAAGTGATGCGGTGATACGGGCCATGACACGGTAGAAAGACAGGGGTGCACCTGTTTTTCCAGCAAAGACCCGCAACACAGATCCGCGCAACGGTAAGGATGCAGCCGCCGTTACGTCAAAGAAAACTTGGGCATACAACGCGGGGCACGAAGGCCGTCGAGTGTGTCGCAATCGAGAAGTCGGCCTGAACCTCAGCAACGGCTTTGCCCGTGTGAAATGCAAAGAAGTTCTTATCAATCATATTGCCAAAGGAGAAAATGTCATGACAAAGAAACGGTTAGGTGTGTTGTTTGCCTTCTTGTTGTTAGTTTTGCTTTCATGGGTTTTCTTGCTGTCTCGCCAAGTGGATGCCAAGGAGACTCGCGAGTTTACGGTTCCGAAGTCCTATGGAACATTCAAGTCAGCGGTCGGGACCGTTCTTGTCTTCGAGGACAACAATGGCAACATACGCATCGTGAACATGGGCGACACCAGTGTCCAGGCAATTTATCATCGCGAGTAAAAAGGTAGACGAAGCGGTGATGTGAGCCATAGATGTGGTGAGGGATAACGATCGGAGGAACACTATGTCAGACCGAGTTTGCGACTCCTGTGGGAAGAAGAAGCCTTTGTCTGGTGGCAAGACCTGTTCGAAGGGTCATTTCACATGCAAGGACTGTGCGTACGGCCACGAACACTGCAAGATTTGCGGGCATACGCTGAGATAGCAGTTGGCGCCCGGCAAGATGCTTTTCGTATGGGCCGATGCGAATCGTGGCACGACCGTGTAGGACGTGTTCTGCCTTGGCGCTGCATGAGAAGTTTCATGTCTACTACTGCAGAACCAACGGACCGATGGTGATTAGGAGGGAACCAAATGAAGATTCATGTAAATAAAGAGAAAGTAGAAAAGAAAGGACTCTTCGGAGGCGGGAAATCCTGGTACATCGTCTATGCGCACTACGAACTCAATGATGAAGAGACACAGCGCCTTAACGCCAACAAGAACATCCTGAGTATGGTTGCATTCGATTTCCCTTACCTAGGCCCCAGCGGCGTCATCGAGCCGGACACGTCTCCAACTGTCGCGAAGTTGACGGACAGAAAGGACTTCGTAAAAGATGGCAAAGGTTGCATCTTGGGGTGCGTTTTTACCAACGGCGAATTGCTGGAAGCCGAGAACATTGTCAATGAAGGTGCGAAGGCACTCAAGAGTGAGTTGTTCGCTGAGGGCGCAGGTTCGTCAGTCAAAGAAATCTGACCACGGAGGAAGTCTCAGGCAGGTAGCACATACGAGACCCACCTCCTTGGCTGATGCTCCCTGAGGGTGCGCACCGTAAGGGTCTCGGTAAGGCCGCCTAAAGGTCATTTCATATGCAAGGACTGCGCGTACGGCCATGAGCACTGCAAGCTCTGCGGCCACACTCTTCGATAAACGAATGGAAGACTGTGTGACAGGCGAGATACTGCCAAAGGCGAAGCCCCCTCGACGTGGTGGAGATCATAGGCCGGGCCAGGAAATATAGGGACACTTCCCGTATTAAATCTACTTCGGTTTTCTTGGGCGACCGGCCTTACCGGGCAAATATCTTTCGGCAAAGCTTATTTTCCAGTCCCCCAATGAAGCCTTCACTTCCCAGAGGGCGACCTGTAGAAGTGCTCATCCTGATCTTTTGGTATGGGAGACAGATTTGAAATATGTTCCACCAAAAGCCATTTTCAACATAAGTTTATGCCTCCCCAACTGCCGGGGATGCATAAAATGTTAGCCATGTAGCACTATTAGGCGAAGTTGGAACCGCCGGGAGGGCTTTGTTCCCCATCCCCTGGCTGCGGGTTCATGGCGTTCAAAAGTTCTTCTATTTTGCTGCGGACGCTAGTTAGGGCATTGAAAAGATCGTTTTGGTCGTCTTCAGACCACCCGCTCCCGGGCAGCCCATCCAATGCACCGGTCAGAGCGTCCATTTTCGTGATCAGGGATCGCTGTTTTGATAGCTTCGGCTTCTGGACAGCGGTTTGCCCTGCCTTACCGGTCTTGTTCATATAGACTTGGAACTTCCGGCGCATGCTTGTATCCGTTTTCATCTTGGCGACTTCCAGAAGCGTGGCTTTTGGAATATTAGGATTTGTGCGGCAGGCGTTGCGAACATCCTCCGGGAGTTTGTTCAGCGTCATGGTCCTGGAAATTCAGACTGAGCCTTGTCGAGGGCGTCGGCAAGCTGATACTGATTGAAAACATACTCCTTCATCAGGGCCGCCATCTGTTCCGCCTCATCGACGGGCGCCAAATCTTCCCGCTGAAGGTTCTCCACGAATCCCTGCATGCGCGTGTCGCCATCCGTGTAAGTTCCATATATTTCCGTCAGCCCTGCCCTTCCCGCAGCCGTGACGCGGAGGTGGCCGGAGACGATGACCAGGGCGCCCTGCTCGTCTCCGTGAAGCGTCCGGCCAAGCGATTGAGAACTCTTGGTCGCATAAGAAGCGAGGGCCTTATTTTCTATGGATTCGAGCCGTTTGCGAGTGGTCATGGTTGCCTGTTTATCAAAAGCAATCATGTAAACTGCGCCTCGTGAAGTATCTACAAGGATGGTCTAAGCCCGATTTTCTCGATCTGTTTTGCGGCGGGCTGATTTTACGGGCTCAATAGGGTTTGACGATCTCGACATCCGTCATCGGATAATGCTTGATATTTCGGGTAACGAGTTTCATGCCCATCTCTTTGGCGGTGGCGGCGATTACGGCATCTCCGATGCTCAAGGCATGGCTCTTGCGGAATTTCCTCATGTATTCCCCTGCCTCATCGGCGATCGCCAGGTCAACGTCAACGGAAGTCAGGATATCGAAAAGGGATCGGATGGTTTCATCCTCCCCTTTTCTGGCACCGGAGAGGATTTCAATTCGGCTGATGACGGACATGAAGAGGGGGGAGGCGTCATCGATTTCCTGCTGGATATAGACCAGGGCGCTTTGCTCTTTTCGCAAGTGATCTATCAAGATATCGCTGTCGATCAAGAGTGCCTGGGACATCAGCCTTTCATCCCTTCCAATCGCGATTGCCACTCGCCGCGCAACTGATTCACATAATCCGCGCTGCTATTGATGTCCCCGCGATCCGCCCACAATCCGAAGCTCTTTTTCAGAATTCGTTTTTTGGGCAAAGCGGGCGCCTTTTTGCGCTGCGACAGCATTTCCTGAATGAACCTCTGCTGGGAAGAGGTCATGCCCTCGATCTTCTTGATCACGTCGAGAAATTTCTCCCCTTGAATGGCTTCTGTTCTTTGCATGATAAATTCCTCTAAAGCTCGATTTTATACCATTATGATTTAAGGGCCGTTTTATGTCAATCAGAAAAGCGGTCCGATAAAAAGCATACGATAAAAGAAGTGGTACGCAAGGTTCGCGCCGGAGCACCCTGCCATCCCATTTTCCTCTCCCCCTCCACCATATCTTGTGGTTCCTCCTCACCTTCCCCACAGCTTATTGTATTTTTCCTTTACAAACCCCGTTCCTTCTGGTAGAATCCGCCCAAAATTCGCTATCTAACTGATTTAAAAGAAGATGAGGCTCAAGAAACTCGAAATCGCCGGTTTCAAATCCTTCCGGGAGAAGGTTGTCGTCGATTTTTCCCCCGGGATCAGCGGCATCGTCGGCCCGAACGGCTGCGGCAAGAGCAATATCGCCGATGCAATCCGCTGGGTCATGGGCGAGCAGCGGGTCAAGACCCTCCGCGGGAAGAAGATGGACGACGTGATCTTCAACGGTTCGGAGGAGGCCTCCCCGGTTGGAATGGCCGAGGTCTCCATGATCCTCACCGCGGATGGG
>CAYSSF010000041.1:0-22056 GCA_964433455.1 uncultured Syntrophaceae bacterium | reverse complement strand
CCACGAGATCAAAGGGGAGGGAAAACTTGTCCCACATCTCGTCGCGCCACTGGAGACGGAGCGACGCCGGGGTGAGGATCAGGACGCGCTGTATACGCCGCCGCAGGAGGAGCTCGCTCAGGATCAGGCCCGCCTCGATGGTTTTGCCGAGGCCGACGTCGTCCGCGATCAGGAGGTTGACCCGGGGCATCTGCAGGGCCTTCAGGAGCGGCACGAGTTGGAAGTCTTCGACCTGCACGGCGCCATGGAACGGGCTGGAGATGGGCAGGCGGTCGAGGGGGCCGCCGCCGTCGGGATCGAGGAAGGGCGTGGCCGCAGTCCAGCGTGCGGCCCGGAGCAGGGCGTCAAAATCCTCTGCCGGCATGGGGTCGGTCGCGACAGCGTCCGGAAGCGCCGTGGGTTCGAGGAGAACCTTTCGTGGTTCAAGCTCCCAGAGGAGCTGCTCCTCGGCGGGAAGCTGGTCGTCCTTGTAGTCGAGATGGACGAGGTGGAGTCGCCCCTCCTGGCCGTCGAAGGGTTCCACGGCGGAGACGATCCCCCGGCGGTTGCGCACAGTGGCGAACATTCCGGGTCGGGGAACTTGAGAAGCGTCTGTGGCGATCATTGCGAGAGGGTTTCCGTTACGTTCATCCGTCTTCTCCGGGTTCATCGAAAGATCGGCGCCTGGATCTATGGCAATGAGGACGTTGAAGGATTGGGCGATTCACCGGCAGCTCGTTTCCAGTCCAATCCGTATTTTCCTGGAAACATGATCTGTCATCGAACATAGCATGGCCGAAACCCGGATATTCATACACGCGCCTTCAGGGAAAGGCAAATAGAAAGATGAATCAGAAAAAGGGGGTGCGAAGGAGAACATTGGTGAATCAAATATCACATCCCGCCGGAAGGGCTCGATGGAGGAGTTCGGAACAGAATCTCATGGTGCAGTCAAGACCCGCCTTGGCGTTTTGCGGCGCGGCACTCCTTGGCATGAACGACGGCTTCCATCGTCTTCACCCCTTCTATGGCCCGGCGGCAACCGGTATCAAAAGGTTCTTGCGACGGAAACACCCCAACGGTTGGCGCCGATGACGGGCATCACCATCACTTTTCCGCCATCGGAAGTGGGTATCCCCTTGGTGACGATGTCAAATTTTCTGGTGGTTGAAAGCGAAGCGATCCCTGACAGGGCAACGGTGCCCAGGATGTCTGTCAGGTAGTGATCCCCGGATTCCATCCTTGCCCATCCCATGAGGGCTGTTGCAATGGTTGCGGGAATCCCCGCTTTCCAGCCGTAGTATTCCCAGCTCTTGAACATGAGTACGGATATCCCTACCATGTGCCCGCTTGGGAAAGAAGAGGCGCCCCTGAACAGGTCATTGATGCCCCCGCTTCCCTCCTCCTCCGTGCCCCTTGCCACCTTGGGTCTTTTGTGAAATGGTATTTGAGCGATCGCGCCGACTTCAAGAAGTGTAATGATGTGGGTTGCCAAAACATCCATCGTGAACTGAACCAATCTTTCATTATGGGTTGCGCGACCCCAAAAATAGCCGCCGATCTGGATCATGGGGATATTCAGCATGAGCCCCGCGATATCTCCGATTTTTTGTCCGGATTTTCCGATCACATTGCCCCTTTGAATCGCCTCTTGCTGGTGCATTTCGTCCACGGAAAGCAGATAGGTCATTCCGCCTGCGGCCCCAAGCAGGAGTAAGGTATCCCGATTGGTAAATTGGTTCAAAAATCCCGACCAGGCAAGCTTCAACACATCGATGCCGTCTCGTCCTGCGGTATGCTCTCTCGAAACAAATTGCCTGGAAGAATTTTCACCCTTTGTGCTGAAGAAAGGGATTTCAGACCCATCCCCGTTTCCCGAGGAATTTGATTTTTTTGCGGTTTCATCCTCTGCAATGATGACGGGCTGAGTGCTTTCTGTTTGGCCTTGGCTGTGAGCAATTGCAGGCAAGGCAAGCAGGGCGATAAGAAAAGGGATGAAAAGATATCGGCCGCTTATTCCATTGCCTCTGTGAAGAATGTTGTTCCTCATTTCATGGCTCCCGTTTGGTCCGACAAAAAGGATTCCATCGCTTCGATTGCCTGTCTCGGGCACTCTTCCTGCGGGACATGGCCGCAGTCCGGAACGACAACGAACCTTGCATTCGGAATAGTTCCCGCGAGTTTCCTGCCGATTTCCAAGGGTACGATTTCGTCCTTTTCGCCCCATATGAGAAGAACCGGAATGGAGATGCTCCTGTACCTCCCTGAAATCTCGTCAAGATCGGGGGGGAGCATCTGTTTCGCCGTTTTGATGAGCGCATGATATGCCCCCGGAAGGGAAAGGTTTGCGCCGTAGGTTGCGACCATCTCCTCCGTGATTTTGGCATGGTCAAAGAAGGCTTTTCTCAGGATCATTCTCGATTTAAAGTTGTTGCTCGTAAGACAAAGCGAAAGTTCGTTGATGACCGGAACCCGGAGGATGGAAATAAAGAGAGGGAGATCCTGCGGATAGCTGGCCGTATCCAGGAGGACCAGTTTTGAGATGGGATGGGCGCCCTGATCGGACTGCATGAGATAGGTAAGGAGGGCGACGGCGCCTCCGAGAGAGTGTCCTGCCAATAGGACATTCTCCAGGCGATATGATCTGATAAACTCCGCAATCATGCGGCTTTGGTCCAATACGGAATAGTCGTTGTCGATGGGTTTGTCGGATAAGCCAAACCCTTTCAAGTCAATGGCGATTACCCTGTAAGATTTTGAAAAGTGGGGCGCGACATGCCTCCACGAATAGGTGGAGGCGCCATATCCATGCAGGAGGATCAGCGGCTGCCCCTCTCCTCGATCTTCATAGTTGATCGACATTCCCCTGTACGCAAAACTGGATGTTTCTGGCTGAATTCTCATGGCGTCGCCTCTGCCGTCAAGCGCATTGAATCCGCAACCGAACAGGAGCATGATCGCCATTACTGGACTCACACAGGCAAAATTTTTCATAGAGTCATCCATCCCGGGGACCAAGGTCGTCATGCCGATGGTATCGCAACCGTAATAGCAAAGCGCCGGCCAATAGGCAAAGAAAAAGCAGAATTTTGGATACGCCATGAAAAACGGTTCGTTAGGAAAATATGGGAGGGCCGCAGGCAGGTGTGAAATGATTCGGTTGACCTCAGTATTTGGCAGACCCTCAACATATGGAGGGATGCGACCCCCCGAGTCTCCGCGATATCGAATCGCTTTCCCATCAATCGCCCTTCATGGATGACCTGCAGCCGATCGTGATGGAGCCCGATTCGGCTGTGCCGTCCGTTTTGTCGAAGAAATTCCTCTTGCTATGCCGGGGTGCTTGTGTTAGCGTCACCAAGGCCGGAAGCTTATACAATACATGTAGTTAATTTGCGATTACCAAAAGAGAGAAGGAGGAGGAAGACTATGGAAAAGAAGGTAACCGTCGTCGGCGCCGGAAATGTGGGCGCAACCGCGGCGCAACGTCTCTGTGAAAAGGCATTGTGCGATGTGGTGCTCGTGGACATCATCGAAGGCGTTCCGCAAGGCAAAGCCCTCGATCTGACGGAGGCGGCGCCCATCGAGAAGCACGACGCCCATCTGATCGGCACCAACAACTATGCAGACACCCAGGGTTCCGATATCGTCATCATCACAGCCGGTATCCCGCGAAAGCCGGGAATGAGCCGGGATGACCTGCTGGCGACGAACAAAAAGATCATGACGGCCGTGACCGAGCAGGTGGTGAAGTATTCCCCCAACGCCACGCTGATCATCGTCAGCAATCCCCTCGATGCGATGTGCCATGTCGCCCGTGACGTCAGCGGCTTTCCGAAGAACCGTGTGATCGGCATGGCGGGCGTGCTCGACTCGGCCCGTTTCCGCGCCTTTATCTCGATGGAGCTCAATGTCTCCGTTGAAAACATCCATGCCTTCGTCCTCGGCGGACACGGGGATACGATGGTGCCGCTGCCCCGCTACTCGACCGTGGCCGGCATTCCGATCACGGAGCTGATCCCGAAGGAGCGCCTGGATGTGATTGTGGCCCGGACCCGGAACGGCGGGGCGGAGATCGTCAGCCTCTTGAAAACGGGGAGCGCCTTCTATGCGCCGGCCTCCTCGGCGGTGGAGATGGCGGAAGCCATTCTGAAGGACCGCAAGAAAATCCTGGCCTGCGCCGCCTATCTGGAAGGCGAGTACGGGATCAACGGCTTGTTCATCGGCGTGCCGGTGAAGCTGGGCAAAGGCGGGATCGAGGAGATCATCCAGATCAAATTGACCGCCGAAGAAAACGCCGCGCTGAAGAAGTCGGCGGTGGCGGTGCAGGAACTCGTCGACACCATGAAGAAGATGGCGTAAGGGTTTGAAAAAGATTATGTTGGAAATGGTTTTTGGGGGGCAGGTTTCCAATCTGCCCCCCATTTTCTATCTTTTTAGTCAACAACGATGATTCGGTTGATCCGTTGTTTCACCATCTGAAGTCGAATTACCGCCGTTTATTTTTTCCCATCGGTACCAGAAGGTCTTATAGCTCATGCCGACAAGCTTTGCAGCCTTGGCCATGACGCCATTGGCCCGTCTCATCGCTTTTTCCATCAGATTCCTTTCCAGCTCCTCGAAATTTATCCCATGGTCCGGGAGATCAAAATCGAATGGACCCATGGTCTCCGAAGTTCCGAGTTCGCTTTTTATATCCTTTAAGCCGATGGTTTCAGAATCGCTCATGATGACCGCCCTTTCTATGACCGATTCAAGCTGCCGGATGTTGCCCGGCCAAGTATAACCAATAAGGGCCTTCATTGCGGCAGCGTCGATGCCTTTTATCCTTTTTCCGAATTCGCGGTTGTATCGGTTCAGGAAAAAATCAGACAGTTCCGGTATGTCATTTTTCCTGTCTCTTAGCGGGGGAAGGTCGATGGTGACAACCTTGAGTCTGTAGTACAACTCTTCCCTGAAATTACCCTTTGCAAGCTCTTTTTCGATGTCCTTGTTGGTTGCGGTTATGACTCTGACATCGACCTTGATAGAATCTTTCCCACCGAGTCTCCTGATCTCTTTATCCTGGAGGACTCTCAGAAGCTTTGCCTGCATCATGAGCGGCAGATCGCCGATCTCGTCGAGAAATAAAGTGCCGTTGTTTGTTGCCTCGAACAGTCCAATTTTCCGCGACAGCGCACCCGTGAAGGCTCCGGGTTCATAGCCGAAGAGCTCGCTCTCAAAGAGATTTTCAGGTATGGCGGCGCAGTTCAAGGCGGTAAAGGGTCTGGACCGTCTTGGACTGTTGTAATGGATGGCCTTGGATACAAGCTCCTTGCCCGTGCCGCTTTCGCCCCTTATCAGGACCGTTGCGGAACTTTGCGAAACCTTTTTCATGATATTCATGGCTTCCTGCATCTGGTCGGACCTGCCGATGATCCCTTCGATCCTGAACCTGTCATACAGTTCCCTCTGAAGCTGGACATTTTCTTTTAGAAGCTCCGTACGTTCAACGGCCCTCCGCACCGTCATCAACAGGGAATCCTTGTTCAGCGGTTTGGTCAGATAGTCAAAGGCGCCTTTTTTCATCGCGTCAACAGCGGATGATATGGTTCCGTGGGCGGTTACGATAATCATGGTCGGGGAAGGGGAAAGAGAGTCTTTCTGAATGGTGTCCAGCAATTCGATGCCGTCCATTTCCTCCATCTTTAGGTCCGTAAGCATGACGTCGGGGTTGTATTTCTTGACGGTTTTCAATGCCTCTTCGCCGGACGCGGCCGTATAGGTCTCATATCCCTCTTCATCGAGTATGGTCTTTACGATGTCCCGCTGAAGTTTTTCGTCGTCCACAACCAGGATGACCGCCATTCATTTCCCCTTATCCAAAGGCAGGGATATTGTGACTACGCTGCCTTTGTCTTCGATGCTCCTAAATTCTATCCTGCCTTTGTGTTCTTCCACAACCCTTTTCGTGAGCGCAAGGCCGATCCCGATCCCGTCCTGTTTCGTTGTAAAAAACGGGTCGAAGATCTTCGAAATCTTCTCGGCTGAAATCCCCACCCCTGTATCTTCAACGGCGATGCTTAACTTGCCGGCTGTTTTGGCCGTACGTATCGTGACCTTCCCGCCATCAGGCATCGCGTGGAAGGCGTTTAGTATGACATTGTAAAGACAGGTTTTTATAAATCCCGTGTCCAGATCGATCACCGGCAGTGCGCCCAATTCCGTGATGATCGCAATTTTATCCTTTTCTGCCTTGGCCTTGACAAGCTCCAGAACCTCCTCGATGAGCTTGCCGATATCCGCCTTCTGAAGATTGAGCTTAAGGGGTCTGCTGAACTCCAGGAAACTTTCGGCAAATCGGCTCACGCGCAGTATCTCATTTTTTATGTTACGAATCAGTGAATCGAATTGCTCTTTTCCGCCTTCTTCACGGGGTTCATATTTTTTCTGGATATGGTCGATGGAAAGGCTGATGAAATTGAGCGGGTTTCTGATCTCATGGGCGATGCTCATCGAAAATTGTCCCAGGCCCGCGAGCTGTTCGGCCTTGCGCAACCTTTCCTCCAACACGCGCTCTTCCTGAAGTTTTCCGACCATATGGTTGAAACTCTTCGCGAGTTCTCCGATCTCGTCTTTCCTTTCCGTGCGTATTTCCTGATCGAGGTTGCCGCGTGCGACATTCCTCGCGGCCTTCACGACATCTTCTATGGGTCTTGTGTATCTCTTCGCGAGGATGATGCTGAGGAGCAACCCTATCCCAAAGATCATTAGGGTTGCCGTAATTCTTTTGATGAGTCTTTTTCGCATATGGACCGAAAAGTCCTCGGTATTCACCGTAAGGTGTATGTACCCGTAGTGTTTATTGTTTGCAACGACAGGGACAATGACATTATAGAATTGCCCCTCGCCGACGACGGGTTCCCCGAGTTCTGCCTTGAAGATGAGTTCCTTTTTTGTCCTTGTGATCCATTTTCCTATATTCCGTGAGTCGGTGCTCGAGATGATCTTGTCGGAATTGCTGATGATCGAGATCTCCTTTACGCCTTTTGTTTTCAGTTTTGACAGATAGTTCTGGAGGCGTTTCTCATCCGGGAGACCGCTGCTGGTGACCTCTTCGACGCCCATCTGTATGCCTTTGGAAAGATCGGCGATCTGTTTTTCAAACTCGCGATAGATCGATGTTTCGGTTTGATAATAGAGAAAGACGAGAATGGAGATGATGCTGAGGCTCTGAAAAAGCATCAGGGCGACCAGCTTCTTATTGAGAGAAAGCCTGGGGAAATAGTCTCTTATTTCATGGATGTCCAATTTCATGTCATATTGTATCTTTATTCCTCGTCCAGTGTCAATCGGGGTTCATGGACATCCACGCTTCATTGAATCCCGTGAGCCGGGAAGTCAAGGGGGATATATGATGGCGCCGGAACCCTCGGAAAATGACCAGTAAACGGCCCTCGCATCATTTTTATCCAGGACCATGTCGATGGCTGTATACGGTTTACCTCTCAACGCATGCCAGAGCATTGCGACCGGGCGAATAATCCATTGTATTGAGGTATGGAATATGTTTCCTATTCCGGAGACAATTCCATCCGTTGACGGACTTACCCGTATCCTTGCCCCGCCGTCAAGAACCAGGGTATATCTTGACGGCATGTCGGCCAGTTCCAGCGCCTCGACCTTGAAATTCTCTTTTCCCTTGTTTTCTCCGGGCTTAATCGTCTCCCTGTCGGGTTGAACGAATGTGCTTTTCTTTCTCAGGCGATATACGCTGTCCGAAACAGGGCTGCCCCAGCAGCGGAAGTCCTTCATGGGCAGTTCCCTCAGGTGAATCCCCCTGGCTTTGACATAGGCCATTTTTTCCTTCGGATTGAAAACAAAGTAGATATCGGGTTTGCGGGCCAGCGCAATCTCCTTTTCAAGAAGCCTGTTTTCTCTGACATATCTCTCCTTGTCGTCACCGGCGGAAGCCGGGACGGCGAACAAGGCAATCAAAAGCAATATGAGCTGTGGCCTGATCATCAAAAGATATATATCCCCGTACCTACGCCGGCTGCAGAATAAACCGTTTTGAGATCGCTGTCGCCGACCCTGATGCAGCCGTGTGTGACATTTCTACCCAGCAGCCGGGTATAAAGCGTTCCGTGGATAAAATATCCGTTGCCGAAACCCAACGCATAATCTCCGAGGACGCCTTCCTCTACCCTTTTTCTGGGGTCCTTGGGTATCGCTTCGCCTTCTTCAATGAACGCCCAGTCCGGTTTTGTCCAGGCAGGTGCGCGATATTTTGTCTGTACATGGTATTCGCCCCGCGGCGTATCGAATATCCATTGCCGTTTGCCCGCCGGATCCTTTAGTATACTGCCGCTTCCGGCTGAGATGACGGCTTCACGGATCTGCCCGTTGCCTCTTTTCAGATAGAGCATATTCCTGCCGGTGTCTATGACGATATAAATCTCATCGGGGGTGAGGTTTTTTAACCTCTGCCTGAGCGCCGAATTTCTTGCCTTCAGCGCATTTAAACCCATTTTGCCATATTTCCTGCTGAGATTTCCTTCATTACTGAACGATACCGATCGGGTTCCGAGATAATATCCGGCGGACTCAACTGTCAAAAATATAACGGATAAAAGGATCAGAATCTTAATATATTTATTGTTTTCCGACATCTTTTCAACGCCCTTCTATAGCAGACGAAAGGCCGTTTTCGCCGTCAACGGCCCCGACAATGGTCACCGGTGTCCCGACAGGGACAAGACTGAATATATCATCGATGGCCTCGTTGTCCATCGCAATGCAACCATAGGTCATGCTGTCCCTGCCGCCTCCGTGAATTTCTATCAGCCCGCCGATCAGGGCGCCCGCCGGAATAACCCCTTTTTTCTTGGCTCGAATGAAATCCCTCCGGTCTTCCTCATTCGGATAATTGATTAATAATGCCTTGTGGTAATGACTTGCAGATATTTTTTTAATGATCCTGTATTTTCCTTCAGGCGTCGAGTTGTCGCCGGCATGGGTTTTATCGAAAGACCCGTTGCGGCCGAGGCCGACGCTAAATGTCTTGAAGGGGACACCGCTTTTATAGAGCGTAAGGATACGTTTGCTCTTATCTACAATAATAGCAGGAATGTCGCTGTTTTTTGACTCATCTATGGTCTCTTTCGACAGCCGCTGCCATTTGTTGATATGGTTTGGGTCCGCATAACGGTTAAAAATGGGGAGCATCGCATCTTCAGCCGCCATGATGAATCCGGCCAGTTTTTTTATTTTTTCTTCGACAGCCACATAATCATCGTTGTCATACCGCCTGGTTGCCTCTGACAGGAGTAGTTCGGCTTTGACAAGGTCTTTCCTTGCCAACCTTCCCTCATTGATCATTTCAGTGAGCCCTTTAAGCGTTTCTATTTTGTTTTTAAACGAGGATATCTGATTGAAGGTGCTCTCTTTTTTTTTATCCTTTTGTTTTAAAATCTTTTCCTGCAAAACATAGCCGGATTTTAAAACATCCCTGAACGTAGATTGAGCGGTCCGGTAATCCTGGAACCAAGCAAATCGGGATTTTTCTTGGATCAGACCTTCTTTCGCCTGCCGAAAAGATATCCGATAACGGTCGTATTCCGCCGGAGCATAAATTTGAGCCTCCGACCTCCAGAGGTTATGCTCCTGTTCTTCAGCCAGTTTAACTTCCGGGGGCATCGGGGAAGCAGTACATCCGAATACCCAGAGCAGCAGGGTGAGGATAAGTATTTTATAAATAATATATTGTGCCGATTCGGATGTGTTCACAAGAAACCGCATGATCATAACCATTGAATAGAGGGTTCAAGGGCTTTCGGAGCTCCTTGGTCCGTTGATGAAAACATAACGCAGTGACCAAGCACGGGCGATCCTGACTTCAAGATCGCCCGTGCTTTTATACAGTTGAAAATATTCAATTATCTAAAAGTATGGATTACTTCTTCTTGGTCCCCACTTTTTCCATGGCCTTTTTGATCTGGTCCGATATCGCAGCGGCCTTATCCTTGACGGCATTTGACTTTTCGATAGCTGCATTGTAATCTTCGGCATCGTTCGCGGTCTTTATCTCGGCCAAGGAGTCTTCAATACCTTTTAAATCAGCCTTCAATGCCTCGATATCCGCCTTTGAGCCCTTTCCCTTCGGAGCTTTTTCCAGCAGCGCTTTCGCTTCTTCTACGGAAGCTTTCGCCGCCTCCTGCGCCGCCGCCGCGTTTTTCTTCGCCTCTTCCTTCTTGGCGGCCAATCCTGCCTTCAGCGTCTCTGCGTCGGCCTTTACCTTGGCGAGAAGCTCTTTTGTCTTTGCATAATCCTTGAATGTTTTGCCCTCCTGCACCTTGATTTCATCCTGTGCGGCCTGCATACTGTCATTCAACTTCTTGGCTTCTTCCGCTGCGAATTTTTGGGCGCCTTCCGCAACAACCGCATCCATCGATGCCTTCGCCGCATTAATCTCTTCCGTTGGCAGCTTTCCGCAGCCGACGAGCAAGAAAATCGTAACCATGCTTAATGCAAGCAACTTCAACGTATTTTTCATAATGCTTATTCCTCCTTCATTGAATCAATCATCCCTTTATTTTAAAAAACGATCTATTCTTTTTTTGCCTTTTTGACGGCTACAGGCTCTACAGAGGCCGCCGCCAACTCCTGAAACGTGGCATCCCGCTTGCCGAGATTCGCCCTAAGTTCACCTCCTTTCGCCTTCGAGCGGATGGATCCGTTGCGATCTTTCGTCGCTTTAAGATCTTCCGCAAAGGCTCTGGAGCAAATGCAAAGAGCATGCTAACTCTAAGTTATTGTATTCCAGACATTTAATAAAATAGAAGTTCCCGATTTGGGGAAGTCCATTCTTTTTTGGGGATGAATTGAGGCGTGCCGGTGAAGCTGGGCAAGGGCGGGATCGAGGAGATCATCCAGATCAAACTGACCGCCGAAGAAGACGCCGCGCTGATCGTAGGTTGAGCAGTAAATAAGCATCATGCGGATTGAAATAGCGAATTAAGCGCCTTTTCGGCTTTGTTCCGGCGCGATCCCGGCCAGGGCCTTGGCCAGTTTTACCTTTTTGTTCAGTTCCCCCTCCCGTAAGATCATCACCCGCTGGGCTTGGGGGGAACCGGCGCCGTGCATCGACTCCACCAGGGCCGTCCCTCCGGTCATGCTCTCGATCAGCCGGCCGATTTTGATCCGTTCCTCTGTGGCGATGCCGGCCGCGCCGGAGAAGTATTTCTTCACGAGATGGCCCGTCTCTTCGCTGTTGAGATCGTATTCGCTGGGCAGCGTCGCCAGAAATCCGCCGGCCAGATCGGCGGCCAGGCGGGCCACTTCGAAATGAAAACGGGTCGCGTTATGCTTGCCGACGTTGGCCAGCATCGTATCGACCATGTAGGCCCCGGACGGCGTCGGCCAGCCTTCGGCCGCGCAGGCGATCGAAGAGCTGTAAAGGGTTTCGCCCAGGTGGATCATCTCGGTCACCTTGTCCCGGACATGGGAGGCCTTCGCGGTGCCCTGAATCTGGGTCAGATAGGTCACCGCTCCGGTCAGGACGTCGATCAGACCGGTTTTGCAGCCGCCGTAATTGGCCCGGTGGTGGGCGGCGAAACGATAGACCATGTCGCTGGTAAATTCCGTCTCCCCATCCATGAATACCCGCTCCCAGGGGACAAAGACATCTTCGAAGGCGATGAGCGCCTCGCCGCCGACCCCCCCGAAGACGGGGTTCCCGGAATCGATCCGTTCCCGGTTGTCCTTGCGGTCGTCGTTGGCCTGACGGCCGAAGATCATGGTTACCCCGGGGGCGTCGGCCGGTATCGCGCAGACCACGGCGTAGTCCTTGGATTTCTCATCCATGGCCGTGGTCGGCATGATCAGGATCTCATGGGAATTGACCCCTCCGGTCATGTGCAGCTTGGCCCCGCGGATGACCAGACCGTCGTCCCGGCGTTCGACAATGCGGAGATACTGGTCCGGATCCACCTGCTCGGCCGGCCCTTTGGATCGGTCCCCTTTGGGATCGGTCATCGCCCCGACCACCATCAGATTCTCTTCCTGAATATAGGCCAGCCATTTCTTGAACCGCTCGAAATAATCGGTGCCGCATTTCCGGTCGATTTCATAAGTCACCGAATAGACGGCGTTGATGCCGTCCAGCCCCACGCAGCGCTGGAAACAGGAACCGGTCTTCTGACCCAGCACGCGCAGCAGCTTCACTTTTTTGATCAGATCCTCCATGTTTTGATGGACATGGGTAAAGCGGCTGACGGTCTTGCCGGTCAGATGGGAGGCGGCGGTGGCCAGCCCCTTGTATTCCGGGTCGTTCGCCAGCGCGTAGGTCATGGCCGCGGCCCGGACATGCGGGGCCGTCGCCGGATGGCGGGTCACATCCTTGATCCTTTTCCCCTTGTAATAGACCTTATGGTTCAGCTTCCGCAGACTCTTCATGTAATCCTGGGCGGTTTTGATCTTCATCCGGTCACTCCTGATATCATTCTCATCCACGCATCGATCATCATCTGTTTTCACTGTTTATCGCCTGGTTTTCAGGCGGCGCCTGCTATGTATAAAATTCATCCGGCGCCCTTCTCCCCGGGAGTATCGGAAGAGACCGGTGCAGAGACCGGCGCAGGGTCAGGGTCAGCGGCAGAGGGAGGAGCAGGTGCAGAGCCAGGTGCAGGAGCAGGAACAGAAACAGAAACAGAAACAGGTGCAGAGACGGGAGCGGGTGCGGGGGTTCCCAAATCGCCTGTGTCGCCTGTGACAGGGAGGGGTTGGGCGCATTTCCACCCCTGATGCGTCCCGAAACGGGTGGTCAGGACGGCCCCCAGGCCGATGACGATGGCGAGCGCCTTGACCATCCAGCCGATATACGGAATCCAGCCGATCATCCAGAGGACCAGCAGCCCCCAGAAGGTTTCCCGGACGATTCCCGGATTGGGCCGCTTGAACAGGCGAAGAACCTTTCCGCCGATGATCCGACCGACGGCGATGAACCCGAGCAGCACCGAACAGACGACGACAATCACCTCGAGCGGGATCAGCGCGATGCCGACGACCGAGATCGTCAGCAGCAGCGCAAGCGGCGCGATCAGAACGAGGCCCAGGATACCGGTGAGGATGACCTTGAAGGTGTTTTGATGGATTGCCTCCGAGACGATCCGGACCGGCTTCGGCAGCAGGGCGGCGATCAGCAGCGCCAGGACCATGATGACCAGAAAGATCGAGAGCGAGATGACGGCGAAAATCCAGGACCATCCCTCCCATTCGCTGCTCACAGCTGTAGCAACGGTTTCGTAAAAATTGGAGGAGTTGATCTCCGTCAGGTCGCCTCTGACCTCCGCATCCCTTGCGATAACGATGACCCCGCCCAGGGAGACGACATTTCCCTTCACAACCGCGGTCTTCGTCAGGACCACCGACCCGCCGATTGCGATGACGCTTTTCTCTACCACGCCGCTCACGGTGATCTGGCCGCCGATCACGACCACGTTGCGGACCTTCTCCCCCTTTTCGATGGTCACATCACTGCCGATTTTGATGATGCTTTTGTCCGTGGAGGCGATAGCCGCCGCCGGTCCGAGCAGCAGGCCCAAAATGAGCAGCAGGCCCAGGAGCCTTAGAATCGGCTTCCTGCTTCCGCTTGAGTGAAACCTCTCCGGCCCGTGTCCCGTCCGCGCTGTCGTTTTCCTGAGTGCCGTTCTCATGCCGTTTCTCTCCGCTGACGGAAATATTCAATCACGCCGGGCAGGACCGAAAGGATGACGATCGCGATGATGACCAACGTGAAATTGTTCTTGATCATCGGAAGATTCCCGAAATAATAGCCTCCGAAGATGAACAGGGCGATCCAGGCGATGCCGCCGATGACGTTGTAAGAGATGAACCGCGAGTAGGTCATCTCGCCGATCCCGGCGACGAAGGGGGCGAAGGTCCGGATGATCGGCATGAAGCGGGCGATGATGATGGTCTTGCCGCCGTGCTTCTCGTAGAACCGGTGGGTCTTCTCCAGATACGCCTTCTTGAAAAACCGTCCATCCTCTTTCTGGAAGATTTTCGGCCCGATGTAGTTGCCGGCGGCGTAATTTACCGTATCACCGAGGATGGCCGCGACGGAAAGCGTGATGAAGAGCCACTCCACTTCCAGCGGTCCCTTGAGGTACGGGTTTGCGGCGAAGGCGCCGAGGCCGAAGAGGAGGGAATCACCCGGGAGGATCGGCGTGACCACGAGCCCCGTTTCGCAGAAGATGATCAGGAAGACGATCACATAGGTCCAGGCGCCGAAATATTGAAGAAGATCTCCAAGATGCCGGTCGAGGTGCAGGAAGAGATCGATGAAATAGAGCAGCAGATCCATCATAGGTTTTTGTTTCCATTCTCCCGGTTGAATTCAAATTTTCCCGCAGGATGTTCGCAGACCTCCCGAAGAGGGCGGTAGTATAGGGGAGGGATGGCCGTCTGTCAATGCCAAAGGGTCAAAAAAGTTGCGGAGATCGAAGAATCAACCCTTGCAATCCGGTGTTTGCTTTTATCCGGTCTTGTGTGTAGAATCCACCCGCGATTCCGGGGTGGACCCGTATGAAAAAAGTGCTCTTTTTTTGGTTTTGTTTCGGGAGGAAAATACGATGAAACGATGCGGCGCCTTGATCGGCCTGGCCGTCTGGTTCTGTTTCCAGCCGATCTTTTCCGGGGAAGCGGCTATCCGGGCGGATGCGGGCGGGAAATTGACCATCCTGTTCACCCATGATCTCCATTCCCATATTCTGCCCGACCGTGTTCCGAAGCCGGGGGGCGGCCATGCCACGCAGGGGGGATACGCGCGGCTGGCGCGGCTGATCGCGCAGGAACGGGAGAAGGCGCCCGGGCGGAGCCTGCTTGTCGATTCGGGGGATATCGCGATGGGAACCCTCTTCCATACGGAATTCCGCGAAGAGGCGTTCGAACTCCGTCTGATGGGGGAGATGGGCTACGATGCGACGACGCTGGGGAACCATGACTACGAGTTCCATCCCGCGGGGCTTGCCGCCATGCTCCGGACCGCCCGTTCCCGGGGCGGCCGTCTGCCGCTTCTCGTTGCGTCCAATGTGGTGTTTACCCAGGATGATCCGCGGGACGCCCCGCTCAAGGCCGCCTTTGCGGAGTACCCGGTGACGCCGTACGCCGTCCTGGAGAAAGACGGCATCCGGATCGGGTTGTTCGGCATCATGGGGCGCGACGCCGCCGAGGACAACCCCTTCGCCGCGCCCGTCACGTTTGCGGACATCGTGGAGCGCAGCAGGGCCGTCGTGGATCTTCTCCGAAACAAAGAGAAGGTCGATCTCGTCGTCTGCCTCTCCCATGCCGGCACCAAGCCGGTGAAGTCCCGCTCCGAAGATGAGATCCTGGCCGGGAAGGTTCCCGGAATCGACGTGATCGTCAGCGGACACACCCACAGAGTCCTGTCCGAGCCGATCCGGATCGACAGGACGACCATTGTGTCGGCGGGGTCTTACGGGGCCTACCTCGGCATCCTGAATCTGGACGTCTCCCGGGAAGCGGGCGCCCGGGTTGCCTCCTATCGTCTGGAAAAGGTATCCGGCGAGGTTGCGGAAGATCCCGGAATCGCGAAGAAGATCGAATCTTTCAAGGGGATCGTCGAACAGCGGTATCTGCTCTGGTCCGGGAATCGTCATGACCAGGTGATTGCCGAGACCGCCTTCGACATGCCTTCCCCGGCCTATCGCCAGGCGATCCTGGCGGAGACGGGGCTGGGCGACCTGGTGACCGACGCCTTCCGGTTTGCCGTCCGGCAGGGCGAGGGGAAAAATTATCGACACGTTCACATCGCCGTCACGGCCGACGGCATCATCCGGGACACCTTCCTGACGGGAAGGATCACCGTGGCGGACGTTTTCAAGGTCCTCTCTCCCGGGCTGGGAATGGACAATTACGCCGGGCATCCCCTCGTCACGTTCCATATCACCGGCAAGGAACTCCGGCGCATGCTCGAGGTCCAAACCTCGATCGCCCCGATCAAGCACGGCGCCCATTTGCAGGTTTCCGGCGTCCGGTTCACATTCAACCCCTATCGGGTCCCCTTTGATCGTGTCGCCTCCGTCGCCGTCCAGGATGAGGACGGCCTATTCCAACCCCTCCGGCCCGACAAGCTCTACCGCATCTGTGTAAATGCCTATATGGCCGAGATGCTCAACTTCGTCAGGCGGGCCTCGCACGGCCTGATCGCGTTCACTCCCAAAGATGATCAGGGGAAACCCGTGACCGACTGGAAGGCGGTTAGGGTCGATGCGGACGCCGGCGCCGCAGGCATCCAGGAGCTGAAGGAATGGGCCGCCCTGGCCCTGTATCTGAAGTCCCTTCCCGACCGGAACGGGAACGGCGTTCCCGATCTTCCCGAGAACTACCGCAATCCGGATGGACGAAGCCTGGCCGTTCCCTCCTGGAACCCCGTGGAACTGTTCCGCGGTGCGGGCTGGATCACCTGGGCCGTCCTCGCGGTCGCAACCGTTGTGCTGTTCCTCTTCGTCCTTCTCCTGTGGTGGATCGTCCGTCTGGTGAGGAGACGAGTAAAGAGAGGATAAGGTCATGGATGGTGAGCTTCTGGTCATCGCGCTGCTGGTTGTGATCGCAGCGATTCAGATTTTCCTGCTGGTTCGCAAGGCTCCCGTCGATCTGACCCCTCTTCAACAGGCCCTTCGGTCGGTGGAGCAGTCCGACGAGCGCACGGAAAGATCCGTCCGGGAGGAGATCGCGAAGAACCGGGAGGAGACGGCCCTGGCGCTCCGGCAATCCCGCGAAGAGCTTACCGGCGCGCTCAAAGGGGTCGGGGACACGCTTTACGGGCAGTTCGGCCTTCTGACGCAGACCACCGACAGGAAGCTCGACATGCTCCGGGAGGCTGTGGAGCAGCGCCTTCAGGCGATTCAGGCGGACAACGCGAAGCAACTGGATCAGATGCGGGCGACCGTGGATGAGAAGCTCCAGGGTACGCTGGAGAGGCGGCTGGGCGACTCCTTCAAACAGGTCAGCGAACGGCTGGAGCAGGTATCCAGGGGGTTGGGCGAGATGCAATCCCTGGCGGCCGGCGTGGGCGACCTGAAGAGGGTGCTGACGAATGTGAAAACGCGCGGCACCTGGGGCGAGGTTCAACTGGGCGCGATGCTGGAGCAGGTGCTCACGCAGGAGCAGTATGCGGCCAATGTGGCCGTGAAAGAGGGCGGCGAGCGGGTGGAATTCGCCATCAAACTGCCGGGCCGGTGCGAGGATGGGGAAGAGGTTGTCTGGCTTCCCGTCGATGCCAAGTTTCCGGTGGAAGACTATCAGCGCCTCCTGGATGCTGAGGAGCGAGCCGACGCCGAATCCGCGGAGGGCGCCGCCAAACAGCTTGAGGCGCGCATCCGGCAATGCGCCGGAGATATCTGCGCCAAGTACCTGAACCCGCCGAAAACAACCGATTTCGGCATCCTTTTTTTACCCACGGAGGGGCTCTTCGCCGAGGTGATCCGCCGCACCGGCCTGATCGAATTTGTCCAGCGGGAATGCCGCGTGGTCATCGCCGGACCGACCACGCTCTGGGCACTCCTCAACAGTCTGCAGATGGGTTTCCGGACGCTGGCGATTCAGAAACGGTCCGGAGAGGTCTGGAACCTGCTGTCGGCGGTCAAGACGGAGTGGACGAAATATGGGGATGTCCTGGCCAGGGTGCAGAAAAAGATCCACGAGGCATCCGATACGATCGAGCAGGCACAGACGCGAACACGGGCCATCGGCCGTAAATTGAAGGATGTGCAGGAATTGCCCGCTGCGGATCGCCTTCGAGGAGTATGAAAACGGAACCTTCATCAAGCACAAACAGACCTGAGCGCCGTTGGGTTTCCTCCTGCCGGTTTGGTGGCCATCCGCTGCCGGCGCGATTGAATACATCCGGGTATGTCGTTCCCGGACTGCCCGTCATACTTGCACGGTTTTACACTTTTCGGCCCTCGGAAATGAGAGGATACGGACCGGATCTCTGCGGGAATGGAAATTGAATCATGCATGAGCTTGCCGTTACGGAAAGTTTGCTCCAGGTGGTGCTCCGCCATGCAAACCAAGGCGGGGCCGGGAAAGTCGTCAGCGTCAGCGTGAGGATCGGCGGGCTGAGCGATCTCGTCAACGAATGGGTGCAGCGCTACTTCGACCACCTTAGCAAGGGAACCATCGCGGAGGGGGCGGTGATCCGGATCGAACGGATACCGACGACGTTTCGCTGCGATCAATGCGGGCATGTTTTCCCGGCCGATCCGCGGACGCGCGAGGCGATCCTCTGCCCGCTCTGCGCATCCGCGGAGATGACGCTCGCCACCGGCCGGGAGTGTTTCGTGGAGCAGATCGAGGTGATTTGACGGATTCAGGAAGCGGCCGTTTTTTAAAGGAGAGAGACGATGGCAGAAGTGCGGTTAATCGAAGTGCGGGAGGAACTCCTGGCCGAAAACCGGCAGGAGGCGGGCGATATCCGGGCGGAGCTGCGGCGGCACGGCGTCTTCATGCTGAACCTGATGTCCTCCCCCGGGTCGGGGAAGACGAGCCTGATCCTCCGGGCCGTCCGGGCGCTGAAGGATGAATTCCGGATCGCCGTGATCGAGGGGGACATCGAAGCGATGGTCGATGCGGAGAAGATGGTCCGGGAGGGGATCCCGGCGGTGCAGATCCGGACGGGCGGCGCCTGCCACCTGGACGCGCCGATGGTCGCGGCGGGCCTCAAGGAGCTGGACCTTGCGGCGCTGGACTGTGTCATCATCGAGAACGTCGGCAACCTCGTCTGTCCCGCCGAATTCGACACCGGCGCCGCACGGCGGGCGGTGATCCTGAGCGTTCCCGAGGGGGACGACAAGCCGCTCAAGTATCCACTGATCTTTTCCGTCTGCGATCTTCTGGTGATCAACAAGACCGACTACCTGGAGGGGTCGGATTTCGACGCGGAGGCGCTCAGAGAAAGGGTGCTCCGCCTCAACCCGGGGATCCGGATCCTCTTCCTCTCCTGCCGGACAGGCGAGGGGGTTCCCGAGTGGACCCGCTGGCTGGCCGGCGAGATCGAGGCTTTCCGGAACAAATAGAGCTTTGAGAAAATGTGGTATTTGGCATTGCGAGGAGGCCAAAGGCCGACGAAGCAATCCCATACCCATTCGATAAGTCATGGGATTGCTTCGTCGCTCCGCTCCTCGCAATGACCGATCGTGCAGCAATTCAAAGGTCTCAAATAAATACAGGAGGAACCATGGACCACTACGAAAAACTGCGTTTGCTGCTCGATGCCCACCCTTCCGGCGCGCCGAAGTCGGAGGCGTTTGATAAAATTATCCGTATTGGAAGCGCGCCGAAAGCATACATCATTTCAAATCGGAAATGAATGACGACCACCTCTATCGGGACCCTGAATAGTCCGGCACTCTTCCGGCAACACCAAAGCGAAAATGCGGGTTTAATCTTTATCTTCTCTTATGAAGAACAAAAGGACGGTTGAAAGGGCCACAACAAGTGATGCAAGGTAGAACAAGGATTTGATTCCATAGTATTTGACCACATAGCCACCTACAGAGAGACCCACTGCTGATGAAAGACCGACGATCGCATTGAATTTGCCTACCGTCTTTCCCCTCTTTTCCTTGATCGTAAGGTCTCCGAGCAGGGATGTGCTTATCGTATCGATGACGCCGTTTGTGATGCCGAGCATCCCCTGGAGCAGGTATAATTGATATGTTCCGTCAATGACCGTGTAAAGAAAGAGGATAGTCGTATCGACGTAGGCGGTTACAATGAGAAAGGGCCTTCGGCCGAGTTTATCGGAGAAACGGCCGGCGAGGTATGAGGTAGCGGACTGGAACAGCACCATGATGCTGAAGGCAAAGCCGAGTTTTTCCATCCCGCCGCTTAAACCCGCTACATACACGACGTAGAAGGGGCCGATGAGTCCGAAGGTGACGGCCCATACGGATCGTACCGTCGTGAACAGCAGAAGATTTCTGGTATTTGACGGGCTCAACGCGTTTCCGCCTGCGGTTTGTATTTTACGTCCTGCTTGACCAGTGTCTCGAGTGAGGCGCCGAGGTACGCCTTTTGACACTCTACGGCGTCGATATTTCCATCCCGTACAAATTTCATATATCTGCACCCCCCGAAGCAGAGAGGCAGATACTCGCACCGGGAGCATTCATCATTTTTCCAGACGCCGAGTTTGTAAATGGAGGCGTAGCCGCTTACACCCCTGCGAAGATCCCCCGCCTCATAGCCCTTCTTGCCGATAAAGCCCGGGCATTTATAGATGACGCCGTCGAAATTCACCACATAGGAATCCGCGGACTCGATCATGCAGGTTATGGGCATCAGCTTTTGCGTTCGGTATCCCCGCCTCAAGATCTCTTCCCGCAATCGCAACGAGGCGTCCGACAGCCAGGGCTCGTTTATGGACGTACAGCCGCCCGTGCAGTCGGGCGAAGGATCTCCGTCGGGTTGCTTCATCACGGGATCGAATTTCACCTGGGCGATCCTGCCGGGCGTAAGCCCCTCCTCTGTCAAATAGTCGAGAAGCAAGGGAAATTTTTCGTGGTTGTCCCTTTGGAAATTTCCGCTTACACCGATCTTTACCAGGTCGCAGGTCTCCTTGATATTTCCGATAATGGTATCAAAGCTGCCAGCACCCGATTTAAAGGGACGGCAGCGATCATGGACCTCGGCCGGGCCGTCCAGGGTTATCTTTACACCGATCAGGCCGAGCGGAACCAGCTCTTCCGCTATCCGCCTCGTGAAGAGGGAACCGTTGGTGACGAGGGTGAAGCTGTAATCGGCCCCTCGGGTTTTGGTGAAGGACTTGAGCGCGCGGGAGATACGTTTGATCAGCCCGACGCTCAGGAGGGGCTCTCCCCCGTAAAAATCGATCAGGAGAGATTTTTTCTGCTCCGGGAAATGCTCTTTGATGAAATCGACGAGGCGATCCGCCGTCTCGTCCGACATGTAGAACTTTCCCTTCATCTCCCCTTCATAGCAGTAGGTGCAGGCGAAGTTGCAGTCCAGGTTGAGGGCGACCATGACGCTCAGCCCCGTATTCTTCGTGTTCAGCCTATCGAAGAAACCAAGGACGTCCCGCTTTTCCTCCTCCCTGTCGCGAACCAATATGCCGAGCTTCGCCAACAGGGCCTCGTCGGACGGGTCAAGCCGGCCCCCTTCTTCTATGGCCCGGTACGTCTCTCTCCTGAGGAGGATCTTCGAGACCGTCCGGGTGGAGAAGAGAAGCAGATGGCCGGGGCTCTCTTCGCAGGGGTATGCCTTGATGTATCGGGAAAGCTGCATCGTGTTTAAGACAGCGTGAAAAGAAGAAAAGGGGAGGCTGGGCCTCCCCTTTTCTCTTCAGGTTACGATCTGAAAGGCGCGAATGTGCCGCCGCAACAGAGCCCCTTGGTGCCTGCCATGGCTTCCGGATCGATGCCTTCGTCCAATACCACGATCTCGTCCTTCCGTTCTTCTCTCATCTCTTTTTCCATCATCTGCCTCCTCCTTTGTTAGTGGGTTACGGAACCGCTTGTAGGTTCCTTTAGCACACGTTGTGAAAAAGAAAAACTTCTAAAATGAAATCCGCGTCCCCGCCTCCACCCACCTGCCGGGGTTGACGATGTCGCCGCGGGTGTACTGGGCGCCGTTGAAGATGTTGTGGGCGGAGAGAAAGAGCTCCACGGCGCTCTTTTCCCGGGACCAGATCTTCTTGCTGACGTTGAGGTCCCAGATGAAATCGTCGTAGCTCGCCATCAACGCGGGATCGAGATCCCACCCTACGTAGCGGCCTGAGAGCAGGGCCTTGAGGGATTCCCGGTCGTCATACCGGAGACCGACGTTCCAGGTATGAATTCCTGTGGATCCGTTCTCATTGGCGGGGTCGAGGTCCACGTAGGCAAACCCCGCCCGGAGGGACAGGTTGTAGACGGGGACCGTTTCCGCCTCGACCTCGATCCCCTGGCGCCGGACCGACCCGGCGTTGACATACAGATCGTTAAAGACCGGCGCCGCTCCGGCAAAGGGCGCCCTTTTCAGGGCGTCGTCCAGGTCGTGGCGAAAGAGCGTGAC
>CAYSSF010000040.1:16532-22614 GCA_964433455.1 uncultured Syntrophaceae bacterium | reverse complement strand
ACTTCCCAATCCTTCTGCGGCGCGAGACGGATGCGCGCGCCGTTCGCCCCGCCACGCTTGTCGGAGCCGCGGAACGTGGACGCCGACGCCCAAGCCGTCGAGACCAGTTGGGAGACAGACAGCCCCGAAGCGAGGATTTTGCCCTTGAGGGCGGCGATGTCCTGCTCGTCAATCAATTCATAAGTGACCGCGGGGACGGGGTCTTGCCACAGGAGCTCTTCTTCAGGCACTTCCGCGCCGAGATAGCGCGAGCGCGGTCCCATGTCGCGGTGGGTCAGCTTGAACCACGCCCTGGCGAAGGCGTCCGCGAATTTCTCGGGGTTCTGCTGGTAGCGCCGCGCGATCGGCTCGTAGATCGGGTCGTTGCGAAGGGAGAGGTCCGCCGTGGTCATCATCGGCCGGTGCTTCTTCGACGGGTCGTGCGCGTCAACCACCATGTCCTCTTCGGCCACGTCCTTGGCCAGCCACTGATGCGCGCCGGCCGGGCTCTTGACCAGCTCCCACTCGTATTTGAACAACACGTTCAGATAGCCCATGTCCCATTTGGTCGGGTTCGGTTTCCAGGCGCCCTCGATGCCGCTGCCGATCGTATCGCCGCCTTTGCCGCTGCCGAAGCTGCTCTTCCAGCCGAGTCCCTGCTCCTCGATGCCGGCGGCCTCAGGTTCCGGACCGACAAGCGCCGCATCGCCCGCGCCATGACACTTGCCGAAGGTGTGCCCGCCGGCGACGAGCGCGACGGTCTCTTCGTCGTTCATCGCCATGCGCGCGAAGGTCTCTCGAACGTCACGGCCGGAGGCGACCGGATCCGGGTTGCCGTTCGGGCCTTCCGGGTTCACGTAGATCAGGCCCATCTGCACGGCGGCGAGAGGATTCTCGAGTTTCCGGTCACCGGTGTAGCGCTTGTCTCCAAGCCACGTGTCCTCAGCCCCCCAGTAAATGTCTTCTTCGGGCTCCCAGACGTCTTCGCGCCCGCCGCCGAAACCGAACGTCTTAAAGCCCATCGACTCCAGAGCGCAGTTGCCGGTGAGGATCATCAGGTCGGCCCAGGAAATTTTCTTGCCGTATTTCTGCTTGATCGGCCAAAGCAAACGGCGCGCTTTGTCGAGGTTGACGTTGTCCGGCCAACTGTTGAGCGGCGCGAAACGCTGCGAGCCCGAGCCGCCGCCGCCGCGGCCGTCGCCGGTGCGGTAGGTGCCTGCGCTGTGCCACGCCATCCGGATGAAGAGCCCCCCGTAGTGACCGTAGTCAGCCGGCCACCAGTCCTGCGAGTCGGTCATCAGCGCATAGAGGTCCTTCTTCAGGGCCTCCATGTCGAGTTTTTCGAATTCCTCAGCATAGTTGAACTCCTCGCCCATCGGGTTGCTCATGGGAGAATTCTGATGAAGAATCTTGAGGTTCAACTGGTTCGGCCACCAGTGTTGGTTCGACGTGCCACTGCTGGCCGTGGGTTTGTCAGCTCCGCCTGTTACCGGACACTTGCTATCTTTACTCATCTCGGATCTCCTTTCAGGTTTGGATTTGCACAGCTAACAGTGTTTCAGTGCATTGAACTTCGTCCGGTGGAAGGGACCCCGGACCGGCGGCGAAGGGCCTTCCATAGGCGCTGAAACGTCTCCATCAGGATTTTTCTGCCCCGCCGGCCGGCCCCGGCCCGCCTTCGCGCCCGAACCGGTTTTCGATCAGCTCGCGCCGCCGCGGGCGGAAGCTCCCGTCCGCCTTCTCCCGCTCGACGACCTGCTTGAAGAGTTTGAACATCCGGTAGTTCTGGGGTTCTTCCCGATAGAAGCTCTCCCAGGCGTAGGCGAGCAGCTCCTGCAGGCGCTCCGGGCTCATATGACGCGGCTGGAAGACCACCCGGTCGGCCGTGTAGGCGTCCCAATCGTAGGAGAGGATCCGTTTCTCCCGCTCCAAATCCTCGAAGGTCCGGGTATGGGGAAAGGGGGTGAGCACGGTGAACTCGGCCAGATCCAGCCCGATCTCCTGAATGAAGTCGATCAGCCGCCGGACGTCGTCCTCCGTCTGGTTGTCCAGCCCCAGCAGGACCGTTCCCTCGACGGCGATGCCGTGGTCGTGATAGCGCCGCACACGGTCGCGCATCCGGTCGGAGGTGTCGAAGATGGCCTGATAGACGTACCAGGCCCCCGCCTGCGCCGCAAGATCGAGAACCCGGTCGTCCTCCTCGATCGGATGGCAGCACCACTTCTTCTTCAGCGGGATCATCTCGGTAAAGAGGTCGATTTCCCACTGCTTGTCCTGGGCCAGGGAGTTGTCGACGATAAAGAGGCGGTTGTTGTCGATTGCGGCCATCTCCGCGATCACCTTCTCCACCGGCCGGGGGCGGAACTTCCTCCCGCCCAGATAGCTGACACAGCAGGGATAGCAGTTGAACCGGCAGCCCCGGGAGGCGTGCACGAGGTCCACCATCTGGATCCCCTTGTAATTGTAAAAATCCCGCTTCAGGATACCGCGCCGGGCAGGACCGATGAGTTCGGTCGGCGGCGGTGCGGCGAAGAAGTCGTAGACGGGCTTGAGGCAGCCCTGCCGCCAATCGGCTATCACCTCTTCCATCCGCCCTTCGGCTTCGCCCAGGAAAACGGCGTCGGCGTGTTGCGCCGTCTCTTCGGCATGGAGCATCGTTCCGATGCCGCCGCAGATCACCTTGAGGCCGCGGCGGCGGCAGTCGTCCGCAATCTCCCAGCCCCGTTTTACCTGGCAGGTCAGCATCATCGAGATGCCGACAAAGTCGACGCCGTCGTCCGCGGGCAGAGGTTCCACGTTCTCGTCGATGAACTCCACCTCCCAATCCAGCGGCAGGGTCGCCGCAAAGACCACCGGCCCGTGCGGGGGCAGGTGGAACTCCGTCTGCCGCGCCAGCTTCTGCCAGCGGGGATAGATGAGCCGAAATTTCATGGAATCCTTTTTCCTTTCTCGTTTCCGCTTCCGGGGTCGGAAGGCGCCGCACCGGCAGGCGTTGCCGCGGGGATCGTCCCGGGATCTTCGTCCAGCGCCTCGCTTTCCAGAAGCCGGAGCCGCAACGTGTAAGGCGGCCAACTGCCCCGGATCTCCAGCGTATCCGCCAGGCCGGGCCTCTCCGGACGGGCCATGTTTACCCTTTTCAGGAGCTCTTGTCCAGCCCCGTAAAGACGGATCGAGATCGCGCCATCCTGGAACGTCAGAACCTCCACGAGACGTCCGTCGGTGCGTTCGAAGCGGCAGGCCAGCGCGCCCGCCTCCCCTTCGCCCCAGTCCACCGGAGCTTCGCCGGGCGGGAAAAAGGCCAGACGGATATCCTCCGCCAGCGCCGCTGCAAATGCCGGCTTGTCGAAGGGCGGCACAGCACGGTGTACCGTCAGGGTCTCCCCCGCTTCGGCGTCGAACAGCACGAATCCCTCGATCGTCATCAGCGCCATCCGGATACCCGCGGTCCGGGGGTCGGCCACCAGCACCCCGATTGCGCTCCCCTTCACGCCGTTCGGCATGGCCGTTTCCAGCGTGTGAACAAGCCGGCGCCCCCCCTGCAGAAAGGGCCGCCGGCATCCTTCCAGAACTGCGGTTTTCCGGAGCGGGTCGAGGGGCGTCAGGGGTTTGAGTCCCGCACAACCGCCTACGCCAAGGATCAGAAGAATCGCCATCAAAGCGGGAATCGGGGGCAGGCAGCGGAAGATCACGCTCATTCCACCTTCTCAAACAGGGAAGCCGGCAGGGAACGGTTGACCCGGACCTGGCTGAAATCCAGTTCGGTGAAGGAGCGTTCGTCTTCGACCATCCTTACCCTCTTCATGACGCCGGCCTGCTCCACGGAGAGGGTCAGCTCGATTTGCCGGATCATCTTGCCCCAGGATGCCTCCCGGGGAACGAGCATTACGCGAGGCTCGGGAGCGGTCGACAGCGTGGCCTGAAAATGGGGGTTTGAGTCGAACCGTCCCTGCTGCCAGTTCACGATCTCCTCCATGACCACCCGCATCGCGGTCAGCGACGCGCCGGTCTCCTCGCGCCAGCCGTCCGCATCCTTCTGGTAGCGCTTCAGGTTGCCGCCGTTCATGATCAGGACGCTCCGGACGGGACGGTCGTATTCCCAGCGGAGCGAGCCCGGGGCCTGGAAGAAAAACCGCCCCTCGGAGACAAACGGCCGGGAGAGGATCGGAAGCGTCTTCTTCTGCACAAAGCGCGCCTCGACGGAGGTGATCCGGCGGGAGGCTTCGCGGATCCCTTCCCAACTGTCGGCCCAGCCAACCAGGAGGGGCAGCAGCAGAATCAGCCCGCAAAGCGGGATAAGCGGACGGCACGGCCCGTCGGAAAAAGGTCGCTTCATCCTCAGGCCATTCCCCCGTTCACGGAGATGACCTGGCCGGTGATGTAGGAGGCGTCGTCGGAGCAGAGAAAGCGGACCACCTTCGCCACCTCCTCGGGCCGGCCGATCCGCCCCATCGGGATCATCTGCTTGATGTTTGCAAGCGGGACCTCCCGGATCATCTCCGTGTCGATCGGTCCCGGCGCCACGACGTTCACCCGGATCCCGAGCCGCCCCACCTCGGATGCCAGCACGCGGCTGGCGGCGACGAGACCGGCCTTCGCAGCGGCGTAATTGGCCTGCCCCCGGTTGCAGAGCAGGGCCGAAACGGATGACAGCGAAACAATGGAGCCGCTTTTTCGGCGGACCATATGGCGCAGGACCGGTTTGGTCATGTTGAAGAACCCGTGGAGGGTCGTATCGATCACCGCGTCCCAGTCCCTCCGGGGCATCATCAGGAAAAGACCGTCCGCCGTCACGCCGGCGTTGTTCACCAGCACGTCGATCCGATCCAGCCGCGCCAGAAGATCGTTGATCGCGCCCTCCGACTCGGCGGCATTGCCGACGTCGAACTTCACGGCCTCCGCGCTCCCGCCGGCCTCCCGGATCAGCCTCAGCGTCTCCGCCGCCGCCTCGTCGTTGCTTTTATACGTGATTGCGATTTGGTACCCCTGCGCGGCCAGATCGACGGCGATGGCCCGGCCGATTCCGCGGCTGCCGCCGGTAACGACGGCAATCTTCCCTTCACCCATGATCCCCTCTCCAAGCCTGTTTTCCCGACATTTACACAAGTGTCCCTTCAGGACGCCCCCCGCCTCGAAATCGGGATCCCTTTGCCCGTCGTAATACCTCCCTCGGGCGCTTGAGCCTCTTTTCCCATCAGCGCAGGGGGCAATCGGTGCAGCCCGATTCAGCGATAATTATGGATAAGGGCTCGCTTTTCTGCACCGGCAGGATACGAAGGCGGACCTGGTTTGTCAAGGCGATTTTATCTCCGGGCAACGCCATCTTCAATGTGTTCTTCAATGTGTTGTCGTTCTGATCAGAATCGTGATAGTATACGGCCCGTATGGATGAACGATCTTTTTTAAATTCGGGGAAATCGGATGCGAGACCATTCGCAGGGAAATCAGCAAAGGAGATTGTTATGAAAGTGGAATGCAGATTGTCGGCGTTGGTCCTTTTTTTTGTTCTCGTGATGGCGGCCTGCGGAGGCGGCGGTGACGACAGCGCACCAAAGGGAGTGGCCACGGGCGCCTATCCGGCCCTGATCACGATCGATCCGTCAGGAAAATTCGCCTATGTCGCCAATTGGGGTTCCAACGACATCTCGGTTTATCGCATCGACGCCGCCACCGGCGCATTAACCGCCGGAACGACCGTGGCGGCGGCTGTGAAACCTGCCTCCATCGCGGTCGACCGGTCAGGAAAATTCGCCTATGCGGCCAACTGGGGTTCCAACACCCTCTCGGTTTATCGCATCGATGCCGCCACCGGCGCACTGACCGCCGGAACAGCCGCAACCGCGGGGACAAATCCTGCTTCAGTCGCCGTTGACCCGTTGGGAAAATTCGTCTATGCGGCCAATGAGGGCGATCACACGATCTCCGTCTATACCCTCGATCCAGCCACCGGGGCATTGACCGCCGGAACGGCTGCGGCGGCGGGGACTACTCCCACGTCCATCGCCATCGACCGGTCAGGAAAATTCCTCTATGCGGCCAATTGGGGCTCCAACTCCGTCTCGGCTTACACCATCGATGCCGCCACCGGCGCGTTGACCGCCGGAAC
>CAYSSF010000040.1:0-16432 GCA_964433455.1 uncultured Syntrophaceae bacterium | reverse complement strand
CACCATCGATGCCGCCACCGGCGCGTTGACCGCCGGAACGGCTGTGGCGGCGGGAACGAATCCGAACTTTGTCACCGTCGATCCGTCAGGAAAATTCGCCTATGCGGCCAATTGGGGCTCGAACAACATCTCGGTTTATAATATTGCGCCCGCCACCGGCGCATTGACCGCCGGAACCGCTGTGGCGGCGGGAACGAATCCAACGTCGATCGCCGTGGGTCCGTCGGGAAAATTTGCCTATGCGACCAATGAGGCTGACAACTCCATCTCTGTCTATACCGTCAATGCGACCACGGGCGCACTTCAGTAATCGCCGGTAAAAATGGCAATGAGATCAGGCGACATTCGATCCGAGGTCATTGCAGAACGCTTCCAAATATGTTCCCCCTCCCTTGTCGGGAGAGGGTTGACAAACCTTCTGTAGAATGTCAGGGGCGTTGAAGATGGCGGGTAAGGGGGAACAGAGACGCATGCCTTGGCGGGATGCCGCAACCCGCATCGGCCTGTTCTTTGACTTGGACAACAACGGGAGCGACTTCCGGACCGAGATTCTGGCCGGGCTGACCACCTTCCTGGCGACGATGTACATCATCGCTGTCAATCCGGCGATTGTCCAGGCCGCAGGCATGCCCGCTTCCGGCGTGATGACGGCCACCATTCTCGTCAGCACGCTGGCCAGCATCGGCATGGGCCTCTATGCGCGAAACCCGATCGTGGTCGCCCCGGGGATGAGCCTGAACCACCTCTTCGCCTACAGTGTCGTTAAAGCCGGGGGCGTCCCCTGGGAGACGGCGCTGGGCTGCGTCTTCTGGTCGGGGGTGCTCTTCTTTCTGCTGGCCTGCTGTGATCGACGGAAATGGCTGGTCAACAGCATTCCCCGGGAACTGCGCTTCGGTTTCGCCGGCGGGATGCCGTTCTCGAGTTTGCGCTGGATACAAAACTGGAAGGCTTTGAGCGCCGGTGGCGCCAGGCCCAGGCCGACCGCGACGAACCGGGAATGGCCGACCTGCTTTACCATGCGACGCGGGACTATCTGAAAGATTCGGAATCCGCCGCCCGACGCTATGCCGAGATGGAGGCCGAGGTCGGCATCCTCAGTTACAACCGGCGTCAGACACTCGACCTTCCCGCCCAGGTGATCGATCTAAGAAACCTCACGCCGGAGCGGATGGATCCCCGGCTGCGCGCCAGGAAGATCGACGCCCTCCGGGAGAGCCGGGCGATGATCGTCAACATCGAATACCCGCTGGGGTTCGCCGCCTACCACGTCTTTTCGCAGATCTCCGCCAGTGTGAAGAAGATCCTGGGCGTCTATATTATGGGAAAGGCCGCGACGATGAGCGCACGGATCGGCGACATCATGATCCCCAACGAGATCTTCGACCTTCACTCAAAAAACACCATTTTCTTCAAAAACTGTTTTTCGCTGAAGGATTTCCAGGAACTGACCCAGAACATCGCCGTTCTCGACCGCCAGAAGGCGCTGACCGTCCGGGGCACCTTCCTCCAGAACCAGGGCATGATGCAGGAGTATCACCGGGGACATTTCAACAGCGTGGAGATGGAGGCGGGCCCCTACCTGTGTGCGGTCTACGAGCATCTCTTTCCGGAACGCTATCCGATGAATACGACGATCAACCTGGACAATGAGGCCGAGACCCTATACGATCTCGGCCTCCTCTACTACGCCTCCGACACCCCCTACCACCGGCGGGAGAGTCTGCTCAGCCGCAGCATGGGAATCTCCGGCGTCGAGTCCGTCTATGCCTGTTCGGCGGCCGTGCTGAGGAAGATCTTCTCCCGGGAGGTCCGCTCGGTCCTCGAGGAACAGGAGCCATGACCTGGGTCATCCATCGAGACCGGCGCGATCGCCGGAGGCTCCTTCCGTGTCAGGGCAATATTGTAGTATCTTTCTCGAACACAAGACAGGCATAGGTCCCGCCGAATGATATTCCGCTCAGAAGCGCCTTTTTCACGGGACGGCGGCGGGCCTCTCCGATCACAAACGGAAGAGAACAGAGGGGTCTCTTCAGGCCGACGGTTGGCGGTACAACCCCTTCCCGGACCGACAGCGCCAGCGCGGCTGCCCGGATCCCGCCGGAGGCGAAGATCTCCCCCGTCGCCCCCTTCAGCGATGTGATCAGCGGCTGGCAACGGCCCTCGCCGAAAATCCGCCCATAGGCCGCCGCTTCCAGCGCGTCGAGCTTAACACCGCCGTTTGCCGCCGCCTGGATGAGGTCGATATCCGGCGGCATCACGCCCGCCATCCGCATCGCCCTTTCCAGGGCGAGGAGAAACCCGCGGGGATCGGCAGGCCATCCCGTCGGCGGCGACGGGGAGGAGGCCAGGCCCCACCCCGTCACTTCGGCATAGGGCGCCGCCCCGCGCTCCCGGGCGGATTCCCCGTTCTCAAGGCATACAATTCCGCACCCCTCCCCCATGACGGGTCCGTTGCGGGCGAGATCGAACGGCCGGGCGCCTTCCGCGCCGCCATCCACCGGGGAGAGCGCGCGGAAACGGCCCAGGGCCTCGTAGAAGAAAGGGGAGAGGATGTCCACGCCGCCGGCAAAAATCACGTCCGCCGTACCGCGCCGGATCTCCATCGCGGCGTAAGCGATCGCCGTCTCGGCGGAGACGGCCTGATGGTTGATCGTCGTGTTCACCCCGCGAAACCCCAGTTCGATGGAGGCATGACCGGCGGGGGCGTTCAGCACCGTGTTGGGCACATGGATGGGATTGACCATGCCGGGGCCTTCCGTAAAAAGGATCCGGGCGCTCTGGACCTGGAGTTCCGTGTTCCCGAAGGCCGTCCCCATGATGATCCCGATCCGGTCCCGATTTGCGCCTGTAACGGCGATCCCGGCATCGTCCAGCGCCATCCGGACGGAGGCCGTCGTCATGGCCGAAAGACGGTCCATTTTTCGCAAGTTTTTCAGGGAGATGAAGTCCCGCGGCTGAAACGCACGGATCTCCGCCCCCAGGTGCGACCCGAAACCGTCGGTCGGAAAGGCGGCGATCTCCCGGATTCCCGTCTCGCCTCGCCACAGGGCTTCCCGGAACCGGTCCTTGCCCACTCCGAGCGGCGTGACCATCCCCATCCCGGTGACGACGACCCGCCTATCCATGCCGCACCCCATCTTCCCGGAAGCGGCCGAAGATCACCGCCGTATTGTTCCCGCCGAAGGCGAAAGAGTTGGAGAGGACGACGTCCGGCGCAATGGAGCGGGCGCCAGTCGTGACGTAATCCAGGTCGCACTCCGGATCGGGCGTCTCGCAGTGGATCGTCGGGGGGATGAACCCTTCCGCGATGGCAAGGACGGAGACGACCGCCTCCAGCGCACCGGAGGCGCCGAGGGTATGGCCGTGCATCGATTTCGTTGAACTGACGGGTATGCGCCGCGCGCGGGCCCCGAAGAGCTCCTTGATCGCCCGTGTCTCCATCAGATCGTTGGACGGCGTCGCCGTTCCGTGGGCGTTGATGTAATCGACCGCTTCCGGTGGAAGCCCCGCGTCGGCCAGGGCCGCCCGCATCGCCCGGACTGCTCCCGAGGCGCCGACGTCCGGCGTGGTCATGTGGTGTGCGTCGCAGGTCACGCCGTAACCGAGAACCTCGGCCAGGATCCGCGCCCCCCTCGCCTTTGCACCCGCGAGGGATTCGAGAATCAGGATTCCCGCCGCCTCCCCGAGAGTCAGGCCGGCGCGGTTGCCGGAAAAGGGGCGGCAGTATCCGGGATCGACGGCAGAGAGCGCGTTGAAGGCGGCGAAGGTCGTCCGGCAGAGGGGCTCCGTGCCGCCTGCGATCATCGTTCTGGCGGCGCCGCTCCGGATCATGTCTGTCCCGAGGCCGATGGCCGTCGCACCGGAGGAGCAGGCGGTCATGATCGTCGCCTTGGGCCCCCAGAGGCCGAATTGCGTTGTCAGATGGTTCGCCGTGGAGGCGCAGGAGACGGACGAGAGCCGGGAAAAATGGATTGCCCTCCCCCCCTTGCGCAGATATTCCCGGAAGAAGGGCTCCGCCTCCAGCAGTCCCCCCGCCCCGCCGCCGATGACGACGCCCATCTCCTCCTGCAACGCCTCCGGAACGGGATCGATTCCCGCCTGTGAAAGCGCCTGGAAGGTCGCCGTCAACGCCAGCAGGTCCGAACGGGACATCCTCTTCAGCGATACGCTGCGCGGGATCGTGTCGTACGGGCGAAAGTCTTTCACCTGGGCGCCGTTATGGGTACGGAACCGCGTCGTGTCGAAGAGGGTGATCGGCCCGATGCCGCAGGCGCCCAGGCGAAGGGCGGCGGCAAAATCCCCTGTATTGGCCGCAACCGCGTTCACCGTTCCGAGACCCGTGATCACCACCCGTTTTTCATTGTGCACGATCTGCATTTCCATTGCGCCACCCATACCATACATGGAGAGGAAAAAAAACGGTTACCGGTGAAATCGGGGTCCGACGTAGCGGCCGGCGGTTTGTGCGGCAGGAAGAGTCACCTCGTGCATCGGGCGTTGCGTGGCCCGAAGCGGCAGAAGTTCAAGTCGGCAGAAATTCGTTGACATCCAATACCGTTCCTCGTAACCTCCCCAACGTTACTGTCTATTTCCATCCATCCTTCATCACGTTCGCTGAACAAGGAGGCGCACCATGAACAGACGTTGGTCAGCACAGTACGATCAACCGACGAGCGAACCGCTCGACTACCCGGAAATCCCGCTGCAGGGGTTGCTTGGCCTCACCGCCCCCGCGCACCCCGACTGGGTGGCAACAAGCTTCAACGACATCGACATGACCTACGGCCAGCTCGATCAACGCAGCAATCAGTTCGCCTGGGCGCTTCGCGAGCTCGGCGCGCTCCCCGGAGACCGCGTCGCGCTGCTGCTGCCGAATTCGCCCACCTACGTCATTGCCTGCTATGGCGTGTTCAAGGCGGGAGGCGTCGTGGTCAACGTGAACGTCATGACCCGCGGCCCGGAGCTTTCGCGCATCCTTTCGCATACCGGCGCCCGGGTGGTGGTTACGCTCGACCTCTTCCTGGGGGGCGTACTGGAGGGGACGGCGCAGTCGCCCGTCGACCACGTCATTTTCCACAGCGTGTTCGGCGCGGAAAGGACGTTGGACCTGAGCACGGTGAGACCCCGATTGGCGACGATGGCCGACCTTCTTGGCCGCCATCCGGCCGACCCGCCCCCGGCGGTGAACGGCCCCGACGACCTGGCGCTCCTGCAGCTCACGAGCGGGACGGTCGGCGCACCCAAGGCAGTGATGCTGACACACCGCAGCCTCGTGGCCAATGTCTTGCAGCTCAACCACAGCCGCCGGCCGCCGGAGCGGGAGAATCCGGCAGTGGTCTGCATCCTGCCCTTCTTCCATATCTTCGGATTCACCGTCTGCCTGCAGTTGTCGGTTCTCCAGGGGTTCCGGATGGTTCTGGTGCCGCGCTTCGATGTCACGTCGGTGGCGTCGCTTGTCCCGCTGCTGGAGAAATACAGGCCCGTCTCCTTCCCGGCCGTGCCGGTGCTTTGGGCGGTGCTGGCCGCACAGGGCGAGTCGATGCGGGAGATTCTCAGCGGCATCGAAGTGCCGAGCAGCGGCGGGGCGCCCCTGCCCGCCTCTGTTCAAGAACAGTTCCGAAGCCTGACCGGCCACGCAATCATGGAGGCCTACGGTCTGTCGGAGGCGCCTTCGACGCACCTGTTTCCCCCCAATCGGCCTGAGCGGCCCGGCAGCATCGGCATCCCGCTACTCGACACGGATGCCCGGATCGTCGACCCGGAGACCGGCGAGCGCGAACTCGGCGTCGGCGAGGTGGGCGAGTTGGCGGTGAAGGGACCGCAGATCATGCGCGGCTACTGGCAGGACGAGGCGCTGACCGAGCGGACACTGCGTTCCGGATGGCTCTATACCGGCGACCTCGCCCGGATGGACGAGGAGGGCTACTTCTACCTCGTCGACCGGAAGGACGACCTGATCATCACGAGCGGCTTCAACGTCTATCCGAGCGAGGTGGAGACGGCGCTCCTCCGGCATCCGGCCGTCCGGGAGGCCGCCGTGGTCGGCGCGCCCGACGCGGTGCGCGGAGAGGTTGTGGTCGCAAGCGTGGTCCTGCGTGACGATGCAACGGCGACAACAGCAGAACTGCTCACCCATTGCCAGAAGTGGCTTGTGCCTCACAAGGTGCCGCGTGCTATCCGCCTCGTGGCCGAAATCCCGAAGCAGCCCACGGGCAAGGCCATTCGAAGACTGCTGCGCACCGAAGGCGGATAGAGAAATAACTTATTATTCTCATTCAGTAAACAGACACTCATCGAGGCCGCATATCTCGAGGATCATCGAGGAGAGGCGCAAGGCGTGATCGCCATCACCGGTTTAGAGATGTCTCACGGGGAAAAAAGGCAGGATTCAGACGAATCTCTTGATCAGCAGGTTCGTATTGACGCCGCCGAAGGCAAAGTTCTGGATGCCCGCAACGCGGATCGGCTCCTCCCGCAGATGCAGTGTATGCCGGATCATGTCGCACCGCTCGTCGGGTTCTTCGAGGTTGAGCGTCGGGGCGATAAACCCGTCCTGCATCATGTAGAGGGTCAGGATGGTCTCGATGGCGCCGCAGGAGCCCATCGTATGCCCCATGTATCCCTTGAGACCCGTCACGAGGGGACTGTCCCCGTAAACGGCATGGATGGCCTGGGCTTCGATCACGTCGCCCATCTTGGTTCCTGTTGCGTGGGCGCTGATGAAATTGACCTCATCGGCCGTCAGCGCCGCGTCATCGAGGCCGACACGCAGGGTTTCGCTGATTCCGGCGCGGTTCGGCAGGATGAGATCGCCCCCGTTGTTGTTGCAGGCGAAACCCACGACCTCGCCCAGGATCGCGGCCCCGCGCTTCCTCGCATGTTCGTATTCCTCCAGCAGCACCGCCCCGGCGCCCTCTCCGACGACCAGTCCGTCGCGCTGCCGGTCAAACGGCCGCGGCGTACAGCCGGGTCGGTCGTTGAAGGCCGTGGAACAGGCCAGCAGATTGTCGAACACCGCCACGGTGGTCGTATCGTACTCGTCCGCCCCGCCGCACAGCATCGCGTCCTGCATGCCAAACTTGACCGACTCGTAACCATAGCCGATGGATTGACTGCTCGTCGTGCAGGCCGTGGAGGATGAGATGACCCTGCCGGTGATGCCGAACATCTTCGTGATGTTCACCGCCGTCGTATGAACCATGGATTTGAGGTAATCGACGGCGCCGATCGCGCGAAATTCGGTCTGGGAAGCGCCGAAAAAGGTCTTGTAGATCTCCCGCTGGACCGTGGGGCTGCCGTGGGTGGAGCCGAAGGCGACGCCCAGGCGGCCGGAGGTGACGAATTCCTGCGGCAGGCCGGCCTGATCGAGGGCCTCCTTGGCCACCTGACAGGCGTAGTACGCCACGGGCCCCATGGTCTTTCGGAAGGTGCGCCGGAAGTCGAAGGCAATCGGGTAATCCACCGTCCCGAAGACCTGGGAGTGGATAAACTTTGACAGGAGGTGATCCTCCCGGAGCGGTTTGACGCCGGAGACGCCCCGTTGCAGGCTCTCCACGATCTCGGCGCGGGTATGGCCGATGGGCGTAATGGCCGAACAGGCCGTGATAACGACGCGTCTTCCTTTCATCGGCGGGCAGACGCCTCCTTCCGCGCCGGGAGCGATGGACGAAATGTCCTATGCATGCGTTTCCAGCCCCCTCACCCGGACCAGCCCTTCGACATAGTCGATGATCTGGTTGATGGTCCGGATTCCCATGGCCATTTTTTTCTCGTCGTGGGTCAATTCCGACTTGAGAAACCGTTCGATTCCCAGGAGCAGCTCAATGGCGTCCACGCTGTCGAACTCATAGGTTTCGCGCAGATCGTTATCGAGGCCGGGCTGTTCGATTTCGAAATCGCGGCTGAAAATATTTAGGATTTCCGAGGTGATCTCTTCTCTTGTCATCGTCCTTCCATCTTTCGAATTTCATGTTTTCGATCCGGTTTGCGGGGGAACTATAATGATTTTTAAGACGGATGGCAAGCCCAACTTTCCCTACTTTCCCACCTGATTTTCCACCTGATTTCCCGCCCGCTTACGATCACGGAAAAAATTTGATATGCACAAAGATCGCTGATATAGACACAGCACATGAAGATATCCGAAGTGCCGCAGGACAATATCAAGACCCTGAACGGCCTGAAAAAGGCCGTATACGCGATTGATCACGAAGGCTGTTACACCAAGACCGCCACCGGGGGATGGGAGGCGGAAGAGGTTGTCCTCAGCCAGGTCATCAGCGATTTTGATGAAAAGGCCGAGGAGACCGCCAGCCGGATCAGAATAAACGAAACATCGCCGATCGAATACTTCATGTATAAGAATTGGATGGACGCTCCGACCCTTGCCCAGGCCATGGGTCTTTACCGCTGGCAGGTAAAGCGGCATTTCAAACCCTCCGTTTTCAGGAAACTTGACGACAGGACGCTTGCCGGATATGCCGCGCTCTTCCGAATATCGGTGGACGCTTTAAAGAATTTCCCGAAGGAGGAGAAATGGCGGAATTGAAGCCGTTGGAACACCGGCATTACGCCCATTGCGAAAGCGGCGTGGTCACCGCGCTCCTGAGACGTCACGGTCTTGATCTTTCCGAACCCATGGTGTTCGGCATCACCGGCGGCCTGACCTTCGCCTATATCCCCTTCATCAAAATAACGAACATGCCTTTGATATCGTACCGCATGCTCCCCGGTTCGATCATCAGGGGGGCCGTAAAAAACCTCGATGTCCAATTCAGGACCCGAAGGTACAGGGAAAAGGAAGAGGCCCTTGCCGAGCTGACGACCCTTGTCGACCGCGGTGAAATCGTCGGCCTGCAGACATCGGTCTACTGGCTCCCCTATTTCCCGCCGGAGATGCGTTTCCAGTTTAACGCGCACAATCTCATCGTCTACGGGCGGGAAGGGGAAGATTTTCTCATCAGCGACCCCGTTTTTGAACATCCCGTCCGGATCAAGGAGGATGATCTGCAGAACGCCCGTTTCGCGAAGGGCACCCTTGCCCCGAAGGGTTTCATCTACTATCCCGTCCGGGTCAACCCTTCCATCGATTTGCGGGAGGCGATCAAGAAGTCGATCAAACGAACGGTGCGCATGATGCTTTATGCCCCGGTCCCCTTCATCGGCGTCAAGGGCATTCATTATATGGGAAGACAAATCGAACGATTAAAGATCCGCGAAGATCCGCGATACGTCCGCCTCTTCCTCGGCCATATCGTGCGGATGCAGGAGGAAATCGGTACCGGAGGGGGCGGCTTCCGGTTCATCTATGCGGCCTTTCTCCAGGAAGCCGGGCGCCTCATGGGATCTGCCGGACTGGGAGAGGCGTCGGAGATGATGACGGAGGCAGGCGATATGTGGCGCCGGTTTGCGTCGGCCTGCGCCAGGGCCTGTAAAAGCAGGACGGGGGATTTTGATGCAGCGGAAATCGCCCAACTGGCGCAAAAATGCGCAAAGCAGGAGAAGCAGGTGTACTCATATCTCAATTCATTGAAATTATAACTGTTAATGATGAAAATATACCTGATTCATCCCAAGACGCCGCAAAATTTCTGGGCCATGCGGGGAGCCCTGGACATTGTAGGCAAACACAAGACGCTGATGCAAAATACAGCGCTCTTGACCTTGATCGCATTGACACCCAGAGATTTGGATGTGGAATATATTTATTGCGATGAGAATATCGCGCCCATCGATTGGGATATCGAGTGCGACCTTGTGGGGATTACAGGTTATACCCTCCAGTTTGAACGGATGGGTTTCATCAGCGCCCGCTTTCGAGAACGCGGCAGACCGGTCGCCGTCGGCGGCATTCATGCGACCATTAATCCGGATCACGCAAAAAAAATCTGTGATCATCTGTTCATCGGCGAGGCGGAGTATACCTGGCCGCAGTTTTTAAGGGACTGGGCTCAGGGGTGCGCAAAAACGGTCTATCAGCAAGAAACGTTTGTCGATATCAAAGACTCGCCCGCACCGGATCTCTCCTATATAAAACCCGACGATTACCACTACTTTTCATTACAGACCAGCCGCGGATGTCCCAACAATTGTGACTTCTGCGACGTTCTTCGTATCACGGGAAGAAAATACCGAAGCAAATCGATTGACCAGATCATGCTGGAAGTGAAGAACGCCCATGCCTTCGGGGCGGGAACCATCTTTTTCTCCGATGACAATTTTGTTGTGAATCGAAAATTCACGATTGAACTTCTGCGGGAAATCATCCAATGGAACAGAACCCTGGATAAGCCGTTGTCTTTCAGCACCCAGGCCACCGTGATGATCGGCGCCGATGAAGAAATCGTCCAACTCCTGGCCGACGCGCGTTTCACGGTGATTTTTCTCGGACTGGAAACCATCAACAAGGAGTGTCTTGAAGAAGTCAACAAAGGACAGATGGTCCAATACGATCCTTTTGACGTGATTCCAAGAATTTCACGTTACGGAATCGTCCCGTTTATTGGGATGATCGTCGGATTTGACCATGACACTTCTTCTGTTTTCAAAGAAATAGAAGACTTTCTCGATAAAACCGCAAGCCCCTTTGCGTCGGTCAGTGTACTGAATGCCCCCAACCATACCCCGCTATACGAAAGAATGAAAAACGAGGGTCGCCTCGTTGAAGATTTTCGGGGGTTCTGGCATCTCTCGACCAATATCATCCCCAAACAACTGACCCCCGACGAACTCTATTTCGGCCAGAAGCGGCTGTTTAAAAAATTATATCAGCCTGAACCTTTCGAACGCCGCATGATCGGTTGGCTCAGGAACGTGAAATACTTCCCCGATATCTATTCCACGAGGGAAAAAAATCTCTTCCGGATGGTTATGATCCTGAAGATTTTCCGTCACTTTACGTTAAGGGTTCCTGCGCCGGTGAGAAGGATGTTTTGGAGTATCCTGAAAGAAACCTGGAGGATCGATCCGCGCCTCATTTCCAGGGCGGTTTCAATGCTGGTTCAGTATTGGCATTACTATGACTTCTCCCACAAAGAATCCAAGGAAAAGATGGGATTGGATGGATAGGAATGAATGGATAGGGATGAATGGATAGGGATGAATGGATCGCGAATTACCCTCCGCACTCTTCAATATTTTTTCTGCTGGACCAATGCAAGACCTTTCGGCGTGATTCTGTATTTCTGCAGACGACTATTCGGCTTGTCGGGTACGGTCATTTCGATAAGTCCGGTGGCTATCGCCGGCTGCTGATAGGCTGTGCGAAAATGTTTTTCATCTTTCAAGCCGAGTATTTGCTGGATTTCTTTACGGGACATCTCGCCTTTCAGGATGGACAGCATCTTTCTGACTTCGGGGGTGACATAGGGGGTGACTTCGGGGGCGGATAAGGATGCAACGGCGATGCGAATCATTCTCAACATGAACTCAATAAAAACCGAAGATTCGGCATTTTCCGTGCTTTTGTTCAACACGGCATAATATTCTGCCTGATGTTCATACACAAGACTTTCAACAGGAATATGGGCGAACAGAGGATTCCATTTGCGGAGAATCAATGTTTGCCAGAGTCTTCCCACCCTGCCATTGCCGTCTTCAAAAGGATGGATGAACTCAAACTCGTAATGAAAAACCGATCCGGCAATCAACGGGTGCTGATCGGTTGCTTGAAGCCAATGCAAGAGATCATTCATCAGATAGGAAACACGGTCTGGAGGCGGCGCCAGATGGACGACGGTCTGTCCTGCCATAACGCCAACCCCGCTCCTTCGAAAGTTTCCCGGATTATCCAGCAGGGCTGTCATTAACACGCGGTGAGCATCCAACAAATCTGCCTTCGAATACGGCTGCCATTGATCAAGCTGTTCATACGCCTTGACGGCATTTCGGACTTCCTGAATTTCACGGGGCGGTGCGATTACTCTTTTACCTTCCAGAATCGCGGTGATCTGCTCAACGCTTAGCGTGTTTCCTTCAATCGCGAGCGATCCCTGTATTGTCCGTATCCGATTGGTTCGGCGCAGGCGGATTATTTTCGATGCCTCCTCAAGCGCCGAAAGCCGTCCAATCATTTGAGATATTTCAGCAACAAGAGAGATGATTGCCGAAGTAATTTTAAACGGGGGAATGTAGTTTTCGCTCATACTGCCTCCGCTTCTTAAATGGTCCCGGGATATCGGGGTTGATGAGTGGTAAAAGCCAAAGGCTCAACAATGCCTGCGGTGTAAAGTAAATCTTCCAATGCAGTTTTGCCCGTTAGATGACTTCCTCGCCCGCAATCAGAACTGAGTTAACGTATCTCATTGTTTCTCCAAGGTGATTCGCTTCTTGTCGGATTTTAAGATGTCAAAGTTTTCTTCCTTTTTCGTAAGTTCCAGTTTAGCATAATTTTCCTATAGTATACAGGCCGAAGAGAGCAAGCCGAGTAGAGTAGAGAGCTGGCGTAGTAGCCAAATGGTTCTATCTCCAGCTCCCCCTCATCAAACCGTACGTTCGGTTTTCCCGAATACGGCTTTCCAATCATCTTCTTCAAGAGGCATTCGCTTTCGTTTGGCCTTCTGGCATAGCTTCCACTGGAGTTCCTGAACCTTTTGGAGTTTATAGCGTTCATTTGGTCTATTTGCGGGTCATTTTCGACGACGAGCAGGAGGAAGGCGCATGAGCATCCATCTCGAATAAATATCTCAAAAATATGTCTTGAACAAAATCTAACATGGGTGTAGTGTGCATTCAAAGCGGTGAGTTACAAAGGTTACTTGCTCCGCTATATAAATGTGCTAAAGGCTGGTTTGGTTTTGTTAATGAGCCCGTTGCCTTTTGGCGCGGGCTTTTTGTTTTTGGAAAAGCGGACGTTGCTGGGATTGTAAACTAACCACTACAAAAGAAAGGCAAAATAAATGAGCAAATTGATGACACGTCACGTTTACACCTCGGAATCGGTTTCAGAAGGCCACCCCGATAAAGTATGCGATCAGATTTCTGACGCCATTCTGGATGCATGTCTGGAACAAGATCCAAAGGCTCATGTGGGCTGTGAGACCGCTGTGGGTCCAAATCTAGTGGTCAATCTTGGTGAAATTACATGCGAGAACTGGGATAGAATCAATCCACAGTTGATCGCACGCGAGGTCGTAAGGGATATTGGTTATGATGATCCCTCCGAGGGATTCAGCTACGACACATTCAGCTATGTCTGTGCTATCCATGGTCAGTCCGAGAATATAAAGAGAGGAGTTGACCGTAAGCGTATTGAGGATCAGGGCGCGGGAGATCAAGGCATGATGTTCGGCTATGCATCCAGCGCCACGTCACAATTGATGCCTGCCCCAATCGTGATTGCACACCATTTGTTGGAGGAGCTGACCCGGCTCCGCAAGAAGAAGATTATCAAATACCTCCGTCCTGACTCCAAGGCTCAAGTAAGTGTTTTACACGAGAACGGAGCAGCTGTTGAAATTACAGCAGTGGTTATCTCCCATCAGACACGTGATGTACCACTTAAACAGATTCAAAAGGAGCTGACGGAAGTTGCGCATGGGGTGCTTAATAAAACCGGACTGCAGACCAACCGAACCAAGTATTATATCAATCCGACTGGTAAGTTCGTGATCGGCGGACCGTGCGGTGATGCCGGCCTCACTGGCCGTAAGATTATCGTGGATTCGTATGGAGGGGTGGGATCACATGGCGGCGGCGCTTTCTCCGGCAAGGACCCGTCAAAGGTGGATCGTTCGGCGGCTTATTACGCCCGCTATGTCGCCAAGAATATTGTCGCCGCAAAACTGGCCGACAAATGCGAGATTCAGATCGCCTATGCGATCGGCGTCTCAAAACCGCTCAGCATCAACGTCAGCACATATGGCACGGGGAAATTTGACGACGATAAGATCGCCCGGATTGTCAAGGATGGTGGGATTTTCGACTTCCGCCCTGCGATGATGATCAAGGAGTTGGGACTCTCCACACCTAAGAACTGGAGCTACCGCAAGAGCTGCAACTACGGCCACTTCGGCCGCGAAGGCTTCCCTTGGGAAAAGACCGACCGGGTGGGCGACCTGCGACAGGCTGCGAGGCTGAAATAACAAGAATGAGAAACTCAAAAAATTAAGGAGAAATTATTCTCTGAACTCGAAGAAGAAGAGAAAAAAGACTATTACAGAGACACCTAAAGGAGAGCTTTGAATATGGCACCTTTATCGGGATGCATCGTTATACTGATCACGGCAGAAGCGGAATGGAAGGTGACAATGGGGTTCTATGGAGTCACGAATCCCGAGTCTGGTCCGTATGCCTCGTTCCGGAACACCATCCTGGTGTCCGGCCGAACCCAGCCCGTTGTCTTTGTGTATAGTGGGTCAGGGAAAATAGCAGCCGCAGCAGCATCTCAGTTCGCCGTCGACCACTGGTGTCCATCGCTCCTTGTCAATGTAGGCACATGCGGAGGATTCGACGGAGATGTCGCGGAGGGCGAGGTGATTCTCGCTGAACAAACTGCTGTATACGACATCTGCGAACAATCAGGTGGACAGCAGATCATGGAGGTTCGGTTCACAACGAACCTGAAGCTGCCTTGGCAGAATCCCCCGTATCCACTGAATGCGAAACCAGGGGTCATCGTTTCAGCCGATCGTGACCTGGTCCCTGTAGAGATCCAAAGCCTACGCGAGAAATTCGGAGCGGTGGCAGCAGACTGGGAATCAGCCGCAGTGGCACATGTTGTCAGAACTATCAATAATATCGAATGTCTCATCGTGAGGGCTTGCTCCTATATCGTGGGAAATGCGGGTAGCACTATCTACGGCTCCAGCATCGCGTTCGAACTCCAAGTCAGTAAAGTAATGCCTCCTTTATTAGAAACACTACCTGAGTGGCTGATGATGGCTGGAAAGAGTGAATAGAACCTCAGCAAAATTTTCAACTACGGCCATTTTGGCCGTGAGGGTTTCCCCCGTGGGAAAAGACAGACCTTGTGGACAATCTGCCGGGAAGTTGCAGGACTGAAATGGTAATTTAGGGAAGCAACATAGGAAGGAGGAGCAATTATAGCAGGTGAATTGTCTAACTATGAATGGAGACGAAATGAAAGAAAGAAATGTCAAAAGCGTTAAAGATGGGAAAAGGACAAAAACAACAATAAAGCCACAACAAAAAGCACGGAGATCGGTTGAACAAATAAAGCTTGTATCACAAGAAAACAATGGCAATTTTGAGGATAAACTCATTGATCTAAAGAAGTGGTTAAGAAGAGTAATAAATCCAGGACCGTACAAGCCAAGCATGCCACATCTTCCGTACTTCGCATCCTCAGATACCAGAGAAAAGGCAAGACTTAATTATCTGGAGGATTTGGAGAAATGGGAGGCGTTGTGGAATAAAGAGCGAGAGAATCGGGTGAAGGAGTTAAATGCTCTTCAATCACTATATACAGCATCCGAATGGCAGGAATTAATGTATGACTTAACCAGATCGGTACAGCAGATCTTAAGAGACCAGGAAGATAGAAGGAGGGGGGAAAAGCAGGAAAAGGAGAAAGAGGCAAAATTAATTTCGCTAATTACATCTATTGTTGAAAAATATCCATGGCCTGCTGAACCCCAACGAAAAAGTAAATTGGGAAAAGAAAAGAGAGCTAATAAAAATAAACATGATCATACGAATGAGATTGCTGGCCGGATTCTTGGAAACGATGAGGAAGAAGTCTCATCATCGGTGGAATGTCCCGAATGCGGAAAAGTATTCATGAGACTCGATGAAAATGGATGTTGCATTCAAGACTTTGGCCGATGTGAAGACTCTATAGGCGAAGGGGATGATGATGACTTATGTTTCGAGAAAGACTTTAATGTATTATCAGACATATTAAGAATATACCTCAGATATAGCTATGATAATGATACCTATAATTATATCAATCTCCTTGCAGGGGTAAATTTATTTGCAGGTGAAGATTGGTCATGTTTCTTGGAAGCACTTGGAATAAGTGTAATAACCAATATGTGGGATGGCGGGGGACCTTGTCACAGTGGTTATTACTCATTTTTGACCGTCCGTCGTGAATCGCAAGATTTTCTCCTGAAAAAGTTGACAGTAATACAGAATCGTTTGAAAGCCCTTGAAGAACAGGACAAAAGTGGTGGATTGGACGGTTTGGCAAAAGACGAGTAATCCAATCTTTAAGAACTATAAAATCTAAAAAAAGTTTCCCAGGGAAAGTAAATCTGAAAGGGGGGGGAAAATGAAAGAAGAGCCTTCAGATGCTATGAAAGCGTTCATGGAAAGGATGAAGAAGCAGCAAGAAGGGACAGGGGTACGTATTCATCATATGGGCTGTGGTGAGTATGATTTTTCGCAGATGTTTCAAAGCCGACGAAAGAAGAGCTTATCTACCCCGGGCGGCCACCCAAAATCCCCCATCTGTGGCCACTTCAAAATC
>CAYSSF010000039.1:0-22955 GCA_964433455.1 uncultured Syntrophaceae bacterium | reverse complement strand
CCTCCTCGCCGGGGCCGGCATGGAAGGCAAAAACGCCCTCCCCGCCGCGGAGGCCTCACGGGAGTGGCTGCACACCGACGCCGGGGAGTGGCTGCGGTCGATCCTCGCCGGGATGCGCTCCCCCGAGGGAATCGCCCGGGTCGATCCCGGACCGGACCTCAGGACGACGCTCCGCCCCTACCAGCAGACGGGGGTCGCCTGGCTCCGGTTCATGCATGAGCTGGGGCTGGGGGCCTGCCTCGCCGACGACATGGGGCTGGGAAAGACCATCCAGGTCCTGGCGCTCCTGCTGCTGATCCGGCAACAGAAAACTTCCGCAACGCCGCCAGCGACCGGGCCGGCCCTCCTCGTCGTCCCCGCCTCCCTCGTGGCGAACTGGAAGGCCGAGATCGGCCGTTTCGCCCCGTCGCTGGCAGCATTCTACGCCCATCCATCCGAAACGCCCGCCGTCACCCTCGCGATGATGGCGGATACAGGGAGGCGCGACGCGGCGCTCTCGGGGATGGACCTCGTCATCACCACCTACGCGATGGCCCACCGCGTGGCGTGGCTCCGGGAGGTTCCCTGGGGGCTCCTCATCCTGGACGAGGCGCAGGCGGTCAAGAACCCGGGGGCGAGGCAGACGCGCGCGGTCAAGGCGCTCCAGGGGAAAGCGCGGATCATCCTTTCCGGGACCCCATTGGAGAACCGCCTGGGCGATCTCTGGTCCCTCTTCGATTTCCTCTGCCCCGGTCTCCTCGGGACGGCGAAGGTCTTCAGCCGCTACACGAAGGAGGCGGGGGAGGGCAGGGACAATGCCTATGCGGCGCTGCGCGCCCTCGTGCGCCCCTATATCCTCCGGCGGATGAAGACGGACCGGCGCATCATCGCCGACCTGCCGGACAAGGTGGAGGTCAAGGTCTTCTGCCCGCTGACGAAGACCCAGGCGACCCTCTACGGGGAGTCCGTCCGGGAGATGGCGGAGAAGCTGAAGGAAACCGACGGCATCCAGCGGCGGGGGCTCGTCCTGGCCTATCTGATGCGCTTCAAGCAGATTTGCAACCATCCCTCCCAGTGGCTGGGGGATCAGGCCTACGGAAACGGGGCGAGCGGGAAGTTTCAGCGCCTCCGCACCCTTTGCGATGAAATCGCCTCCCGGCAGGAGAAGCTTCTCGTTTTCACGCAATTCCGCGAGATGACGGAGCCGCTCTCTGCGCTGCTGCCGGAGGCGTTCCTGCGGCCGGGTCTCGTCCTGCACGGGGGGACGGGCGTCGGCAAACGGCGGGAGATCGTCGAGGCCTTCCAGCGGGAGGAGGGGCCGCCCTTTTTCGTGCTCTCCCTGAAGGCGGGCGGGGTCGGGCTGAACCTGACGGCGGCCTCCCACGTGATCCATTTCGACCGGTGGTGGAACCCGGCGGTGGAAAACCAGGCGACGGACCGGGCCTACCGGATCGGCCAGAAAAAAAACGTCCTCGTCCACAAGTTCGTCTGCCGGGGGACCATCGAGGAGAAGATCGACGCCATGATCGAAGAGAAGAAGAATCTGGCCGAAAGCATCCTCGGCGCCGGCGGGGAAAAACTCCTCACGGAGATGGCCGACGACGAACTGATCCGGTTCGTCTCCCTCGACCTGGCCCGCGCGCTGGAGGAGGAAAATGGCGAAAAGTGAAGCGCCCCGTCCACGGCGGGGCATCCCCAAAAATGGGTAACGGGGATTGCATTTCTTTGCACATCCCCGAATTCATCCCCATTCGCAGGACGGGGTAATCTGCGGGAGGATTTGATAAAGAGGCGGGAAGGAGGAGCGGCGGATGAGTTGGGGCAGGAGAAGGGGAAGAAGCGACGACTGGGGGTGGCCGCCGTACGTGCCGGTGGCGGAGCGGAGAGCCAGGGCCCTGAAGCAGGCGGAGAAGCTGCGGAAGAAGGGGCAGCCCCTCGCACCGGTGGTCATCGCCGGACGGACCATCGCCGCCACGTTCTGGGGGAATGCCTGGTGTGAAAACCTGGAACGATACGGCGACTACGAGAACCGCATCCCGAGGGGCCGCACCTATGTGCGCAACGGATCGGTCGTCGACCTGAAGATCGGGACCGCCCGGGTGGACGCGCTGGTCAGCGGCTCTCACCTCTATTCGGTAGCGATCGAGATCCGCTCGCTGAAAGCAGAGGTTTGGAGGGGGGTCAAGGGGGCGTGCACGGGGAGGATCGGCTCCCTGTTGGAACTCCTCCAGGGAAAACTCTCCCGGGAGGTCATGGAGATCGTAACCCGACCGCGGAGCGGGCTCTTCCCGGAGCCCGCCGAGATCTCCTTTCGCTGCTCTTGTCCGGACTGGGCCTCCATGTGCAAACACGTCGCCGCCGTCCTCTACGGCGTCGGCGCCCGCCTCGACCGGGAGCCGGAGCTGCTCTTTTGCCTGCGCGGCGTGGACCACCGGGAACTGATCGCCGCGCCCGGGGCGGCGGATCTGGCGGCGTCGCCCGGGATGCGGGACATGATCGCCGAGGAGGATCTCGCCGGGATCTTCGGCATCGAGATCGACGAGGGGCCGGCGGCCCTGCGGTCCATGCAGGAAACGCCCGAACCGGCACGGCTCCTGCGAGGTCGTACACCCAAGCCGGCGGACTCCGCAGAGACGCCCGAACCGCCGAAACGGAAATGGGGTCGGCCCCGATTGACGCCGAAGGCCGAAGCCATGATCAAACCCCACCGGGGGAGGCCGCCTCTGGTTCTTCCGAAGACGCCGTTACCTTGGGAGCAACAGGCGGTCGGTCCGGCCGAGACGCCCGAACCGCCGAAGCGGAAACGGGGTCGGCCCCGATTGACGCCGAAAGCCGAAACCCTGATCAAACCCCGCCGGGGGAAGCCGCCTCTGGTTCTTCCGAAGCCGCCGCTGCCTTGGGAACAACAGCCGGTCGGTCCGGCCGAGGCGCCCGAACCGCCGAAGCGGAAACGGGGTCGGCCCCGATTGACGCCGAAGGTCGAAGCTCTGATCAAACCCCGCCGGGGGAGGCCGCCTCTGGTTCTTCCGAAGACGTCGCTACCCTGGGAACAACAGGCGGTCGGCCCGGCAGAGGCGCCCGAACCGCCGAAGCGGAAACGGGGTCGGCCCATGTTGACGCCAAGAGCTGAAGCGATTGACAAGGCGACGCCGTTGCCGGATAGGCTAAAATGGGCTCGCGGACTCAAACCGCCGCCCCCGGCGGAAACGCCGGAACCTGTGAAACGGAAACGGGGTCGACCGCCGGGGAAACGCAAAGCATGAAACGGCCTCCGATCAAATCGAGAACCGCCGCTGTGCAGCGGGGTCTTCGGGCAATGGCGGAGGCCCTTCGCCTGGTCATGGACTACTTCAGCCTGGAACGTGACGTATTCATCAGCCGCTGGCTGCCGGATCGCGAGAAGGATTTGGCCCGCCAGATCACCGGAAAGCATGGAGAACCGGGCCGCAGCCGGCCAAGCCCCTGTTGGAAGATGTTCCTGGCGGCAAGGCGGTTATATTGAGATGGATTGCACACGAGGCATGGGGGCACTTATTGAACGAGTATCGCCATGGCGTTAATTGCCTTTTTCACCGGGGTGCGCGTTCAGTTGGTGGAGATGGAAAGAGTCTTTACCCAAGCTAATGCGACAGAGTTCGACGAGGTGGTTGTGATGGGTGAAGAGAAATATTTGGGTGCGCCGGGCCAGTGCGGCCAGTTGCGGGAGAATCGCCGCGGCACGGTCGTTGTCGCAGGTGATCAACAAATCATCCAGGATAAGGGGCATCGGCTCATGTTTCTCAAGATATTGATCCAGCGCAGCCAGACGAAGGGCCAGATAGAGTTGATCCCGAGAGCCGTCACTCATTCCTGCAATCGAAACGGAAGGCTGATCCGGGCGCAAACCCACCAGGATGGGGGTATCGTCGGCATTGAACTCCGCGCCCAGCCCACCGAACCAACCCCGGGTGAAGCTCTGAAAGACCTGGCCCGATTTTTCCAGCAAGGGGCCTTGGTTTTCTTTCCGGTACCGCTCGATCTGAGTTTGCAGGAAATGCGCAGCCAAACGCAGGCGTACAAAGCGGGAAGCATCTTGCTTCAATCGCGCCGCACAGAACTCGGCCTGCTGCCGATAGTTCGCGGCATCATCTCCGGCGGCTTCAAGCGTTTGCCTTTGACCTTTGAGTGCATACAAGGTATCGCGTACTGCCTGAAGCGCCGCTTCTTTTTCTTGTTGTTGGCTTTGGAGCGTGCCCTTCCTCTGGGGAAGCGCTTCGACATCCTCCGCGCTGATGCGGGCGAGAAAGTCGTCCACCGATTGGCCGCGAGCAAGGCCGCTTAGAGTGTCGCGGAACGTGGCAATCTGACCCTGTGCCTGATTTCTTAATTCCAGATTCGCAAGCAATGGTTCCAGCGCTTCAACCGTTTCGAGCATCGCCAGACGGACCAGCTCGTCCAATGCCTGAATCGCCTGGCTATGGGATGTCTGACTCTCCCCCAGGGTATTTTTTGCCTCTTCGATTCGGCCGATGAGTTGCTCATGGCGCGTTTGGGCGGTGCGGGCTTTGGCCAACCGCTTCCAGAGATCCATTTCCTGCGCCTCGGTGGTGTCTCCTCCGGCGCCAAGGACAACGGCTTTTTCGTTTACGGCTTGTTCGTATTGCCCCACAGAATCCCTGGTTCTCTGCAATTTGTTAGAGACTTTCTTCCAGTCATCGAATTTCGCAATGAGCTCTTTTCGTTCCTGCAAAAGAACCAGGCCGGACTTGGGCGAAATGCTTTTCGGCATGCCGACCATTTTGCCCTGTTCCTCCCATTTTTTTGCTGCAACCTCGACCGCAGTGGCGAAGCGTGCATTGTTCTGGTCAACGGGTTCCAATTGACTCTTCAGAGCTTGGCGTTGATGGATCATCTCGATTCTTCGACCCGATGTCTGCTCTCCTTGCTGTACTCGCCTTCGGGCCTTGTCGAAAAGCAACGTAAACCCCTTTCCTTCAGGCTCGGAGAGGACCTTGGCGAGCTGCATCTTTGCTTCTTGAACCTGGTCGCTTTTCTGTTGGCAGGTTTCTTCGGCGATCCTCAATAGACGAAGAAGATCTTTGAACCCACTCCAGGCTTCGCGCCATTCTTCCATTTCAGCCGGGGCTTTTGGCAAAATTCCGCAGGGTCGCCATGCCGCCTCCCATGAGGTCTGGCATTCCCTTAACCTGCTCTGAAGTTCCGCGATTTTTCCTTCCGCCTCCCGAATCTGTTTTTCCGACAAGGTTATCTGTAAACGTTTTTCCTCCGCCTGGGCCACAGCCTCGGCCTGTTCACGGAGTTGATCCGCAATGTCGTCTGCTTTAACAATCGTTTGCGGGAAGGCCTCCTCCAGAGGCGTGCCCGGTACGAATTCTTCCTTGCTGCCGTTGCCTTTCCAATCCGCCAGAACAAGGCCCCAGCCGTGATCCCGATGGTCTCTGGCATCATGGAGAGCCTGCTCGGAGGGCAATTCCCCACGGCGCTCCAGCCGACCAAGCTCGGTTTTAAGGGCGTCGATCTTCTTTTCTTCTTTAATGATGATGGCCTTCTCACTCTTGATATCCCGCATTATCCCATCCATCTCTTCGCCGAAACGGCGAATGGTCGCTTTGGTGGGAACCGCAAGGCTTCCCGTCGCGTCCAGGTCGTCCGGAGCGCCGGTCAACTCCCGATGGCGTTCCTTTGCCTCATGGGTAAGGCGTTTGACCTCGGATTCGCTCGCCGAAAGTGTGCGATTCGCCTCGGTGGCTGCCGCCGCTACGGACAAGACGTCTCGGAGATGGGTCAAATCAGTTTCCGGCAACGCCTGCAACTGCGTTTCCAGGGTATGGATCTGCGTCTTGAGTTCTGCGGTTTTTTTTATATTTTCCCCGTGTTCCTTCAGTGCATTTTGAAGGCCATCGGCGGCCTCTTCGCAGGCCAGCCGCACGGCGCTGCTCAACCTCAGTGTTTCGAGTGCAGAGAAACCGCCGGTCAGTTCCAGATTCTGCATGCCCGCCCGCAGGGTCGCTTCAAGTCCCGCCAATTCGGTTTCCAGATCGGTCAGGGAATTCTTGCGATCCCGATAAACGCCCAGATCCTGGTGCAAACGATCCAGGGCGTCGGCCTCAGCCAGCAAGGCGGGTGCGGTCTGGCAACCTGCCAATCGTTCTTCAAGTTTGGCGATTTGAGCCGTCAGGCGTTCGACTTCCGTGAGGGCCTCGCCGGCCGCTTTCCGGGCGGCACGCACCCGTTCGATGAAATCGCCGGAAACATCGGGCATTGGGGGAAGTGCCTCCAGTTTCCGCATCTCCTCGCTTAAACGTCCCACGGTGGGAAGCGCATCTTCACAACGGGAAATCCATTCCATGTCTCGAGTGAATGCTGAAATCTCGCCTTCCAGCTTGGCCTTGGCCTCCTCTGCCTCTGCCAAAGCCCTTTCCATCTTCTCCCATGCCTCAGGACTCACGACGGCATCGCGGCTTTTGCGCAGGAGTTCCTTGTAGCCATTCACCGCCGGCCGGATCGATACACTGGCCGTCGAACGGCCTTTAAAGAGACGCTCTGATTCTTCGGTCAGCGCCGCCAGAACCAGTTGAACAGGGGTCCCGCCCATACTGGCCGAGAACAGGGCATTGCCGATCTCCCCCTTACCCCGCAGCAACTGTTCGGCCCCTTCGCGAAGCTCCTTCGTCCCCAGGCCAAACATCGCGGAAAAGTATTCCTGATCGACGCTGCCCAGAAAAGGGATCAGGGCGTTGTCCGGCAATTCATGGCCACCGGCGTCCAGCAGGGTATTTTTGTTTCCTTTGCGCCGTTGGAAGGTGAGCCGTTCCCCCGCTTTGCTTACGATCTCTCCGATGATTCGCAATTTCTTGTAGTCGTGGATGAAATTGTCAGGCGATTGGCCGTGTATGCCGAACAGCAGATCGCGGAAGGCGCGGAGCAGAGAACTCTTCCCCGCTTCGTTGGATCCATAGATGACATGGAGATCGCCGTCCTGAGCGGGAAAGTTGAGATCCAAATCGATAAAAGGTCCGAAGGCCGGGATGCGTAGTCGATCAAATCTCATGACGCTTGACCTCCCTTCGTTCCCAGGGCGTCCAGAATGATGGCTCGCACATCCTCCATCGCCGTCGCCCGCCGGCTTTCGCCCCAGTCAGATTCAACGCCGCTCCGGATTTCGGAAGGCAGAACGTCGAGCATCTCCTTAATCTCGTTAGGAAGATTTCCGGGTTCAACCCTGGCTTGTTCCAGGGTCTCCAGAACGATTTTGGTAAGAGCATCCCGCTCGGCAAGTTGTGCCAGGTCATACACGGGAGATGTTGAAACCTTGATTCGTTCAATCCAGATGGCCTCTTCGCCCTGATCTTGGGCACGACCCAGCAATTCGGCGCGCCAGCGGTGCGCATCCCGGTGAAGCGAGCCGTGCAGAGGCGTGGCGCCAGTGAACACAATCCGGACAGCGGCCAATCGCCCTTCCGCTTCCCTTACGGCGGCGGCCATCGATTTGGCGACACGACTGAGCGCCTCCGGCTCTTCCGCAACCCCGGTGAGATCGATCTCAAGCACCTGCCACCGGACGACGTCCAGGTCATGCCACTCCGCATTCTCCACCTCCAGGGAATCATTCACCGTCACCAATCGGCAACCGTGCTGGCCTGCCTCCCGGGCATCCCGTCCCTGACAGTTTCCGGCGAACACAATCCAGGGATCACGGCTGATCACTTCGGGTTGGTGAATGTGACCGAGCGCCCAGTAGCCATAGCCTTTTTGACGCAGATCGGTTTCCGAACAGGGGGCGTAGGTGTTGTGACCGGCGCGGCCGGTCAGGCTGGTGTGCAGGAGCCCCAGGTTGAACTTGTTCGGCACGGCGGCAGGATAATCCACGACCAGATTTTCGGGCACAGCCCGGTTCGGAAATCCGCGCCCGTGAATCACCACGGGATGTCCGGCTGCCTCCATGGACTCCGCCGTCCGGGTGGAAAAGACGTGCACGTTCTCCGGCAAGCCCAGTCTCCTGGAAATGACCGAGGCCGCGTCGTGGTTGCCCGCAATCAGGTACACCGGAATGCCCCTGTCGCGCAATCGAACCATCTGCCCCCTGAAAAAGAGGCCGGTGCTGTAATCCTTCCAATCTCCATCATAGAGATCCCCGGCGATGACCAGAAAATCAATGTTCTCATCCATGGCCAGTTGGATCAGGTTCTCGAAAGCCCGGCGCGTTGCACCGCGAAGGAGATCGACGGGCGCCCCTTCATACGCCTCCAGACCTTGAAGGGGGCTGTCAATGTGGGCATCTGCGGCGTGGAGGAAACGGATCATGGCAAGGCTCCTGTTGCGGCTTTCCTGGCTGCGAGTGTGAGGCGAACATCAAAGGGATTGCGCGGCCATCAGCTCCCGGACATGGACGTGCATCGATTCTTCCACCGCGAGCCCCTCCCGGATCCGCTCCAGTACCAGCGGCTTCTCTTCCGGAAATGGATAGCCCTCGTAATCCTGCCGGAAGAGAAGCCCGCCCCGGCGATCCGCCCAGGCGTTCATCGCATGGTCGAAGCAGACCCTCGACGTCACATCGAGGCCGCCGATCATCCGGGCCAGCTCCTCCAGCCGTTCATGAGGCGAGGAGAGGGATAAGCGGCCCTGCGCGACCTCTTCGAAGAGCGGCGTTCCCGGCCGGGGAACCAACGGGCGGGAACGGATATAATGGGGATTGATGGCCGTCAGGACGCGGGCCGTATTCTCCGCATGCTGCCGCCGCCGCTCCCTGCCGCCCAGATCCGGCATCCAGTACTCCGATACCTGAAAGCCCGCGGCGACCGCCTTGCGGCCCCCTTCGACCTGTTCGGCGCTCGTCACCCCTTTGCGGACGAGCGTCAGCAAAGCGTCGTCCCCCGTTTCGAGGCCGATATGGAGGCGGTCCAGACCCGCCTCGCGGATCATCCGGAGCTCCTCAGGTTTTCTTCGCGCCAGCGTTTTCGAGCGGGCATAGGTGGTCACCCGGGTCAGCGAGGGGAGGGTTTCCCGGAGGTATTTCAGCGCCGCTGCGAACTCCGGGGGCCGCATGACGAAACTGTCGGCATCCTGCAGAAAGGCCGTTCTCCCGCCGGAAGAGAGCCAGTTGAAAACCGTGATGAAACCGGCATCCTCGATGAGATCGCGCCCCTCCGACAGCAGGGCGGCCCCGACATCGCGGGTGATTTTTCCGCCCATCCCGAGATTCCATGAAACCGCCGTGATTTCATCCCGGATCGCCGCAATCCGGTCGATATCGGCCTTGATCTCCTCCACAGACCGATAGACGAAGCGATGCCCCTTGTACATCTCGCAGAAGGTGCATCGGTTCCACGGGCAATTTTCGGTCACCCGCAGGAGCAGGGAGGCGCTTCCCCCCTCGCTCGGCGGCCGGTACACCCCCACCTTGAAGGAGAGCCTCCTCAGCCTCTCGACATGTTCCCGAAGATCCCTGCAGTCCGCCATCATCGCCACACCCTTTGTAAAGTCCCGACCGGAACAAATCCGCATCGCTCCCGGATGCGATCCGGCTTTTGCCCTGTTCCATACCACGGCCTGCGGAGACCTTGCAAGGGAAAGGCGGCTTCGGTCTTCCCGGATCCGATGGCAAAGATTATTTCATTGACTCGCAAGGCCGCCCATTATATAGACCTTTGGCGAATATCATAATTTCTTCAAACCATGCGGGTTCGGCCATGAAGATGATAGCACCCTCCATCCTGTCGGCGGATTTCAGCCGTCTCGGCGACGAGATCGCGGCCGTCGAGGCTGCGGGGGCGGACTGGATCCATATCGACGTCATGGACGGTCATTTTGTCCCCAACATCACGATCGGCCCCGTGCTCGTCGCCTCGATCCGGAAGACCACGCGCCTCCCCTTTGACGTCCACCTGATGATCGAGAACCCCGAACGCTACGTCGACGACTTCGCAAAGGCGGGGGCCGACTGGATCACCATCCATGCAGAGGCAACGGCCCATCTCCACCGGACGATCGGACTGATCCGCGAAAAGGGCCTCAAGGCCGGGGTCTCCCTCAATCCGGCGACGCCTCTGGTTCAGATCGAACCGATCCTGCCGGACATCGACCTGCTGCTCATCATGACCGTGAATCCCGGCTTCGGGGGACAGAAGTTCATCGAAAGGATGCTCCCAAAAATTGCAGCGGCCAGGCGAATGATCCGGGAGATCGCCCCGGAGGTCCTGCTGGAGGTGGATGGCGGCGTCACGCTGAAGAACATCCGTACGATCGCCGATGCCGGTGCGGACGTCCTCGTCGCCGGTTCCGCCGTCTTCGGCAGCGGCGACTATCCCACAACGATCGCGGCGATGAAATCCCTTCTCTCGGCGTCGACGGTCCTGGTCTGAAAAGAGGTCGGGGTTTTCTGCCGCAAAACAACTTTTTCCATTGGCTCGCCCGGTGGAGGCGCCCGGAACAGCGGATTTCCCGGCAGCCGGTCCGCCGGACCATTCCTGGAAAATCACTTTGCACAAGGAGGGAACGGAGATGCTGCAAGATATTCTGCTGACGCCGGAAGAGAACGCGCTGAGGGCGGAGGTGCGTGCATTCGTCAAAGAGGAGGTCTCCTCGGAGCTGATCCGGAAGATGGACCGGGACGAGATCACCTATCCCCGCGAATTCGTCAAGGCCCTGGGGGAGCATAACCTCCTCGGCCTGCGCTTCGACAAAAAGTACGGAGGCCGCGGCTTGCCCTGGAGCGCGGAGATCGCGGCCTTGGAGGAGGTGGGCGTCCTCGGGACCGCCCTCGGCTGCGCCTTCTCGATGCCCTCGATCGTCGGCCAGGCCCTCCAATCGTTCGGGACGGAGGAGCAGAAGGAGAAGTTCCTGAAGCCAATGCTCAAGGGTGATCTCGTCTCCGCCGAAGCGCTGACGGAACCGCGCGGCGGGTCGGATTTCTTCGGCGCCACCACCCGCGCCGAGTTGAAGGACGGCTGGTTCACGGTCAGGGGTCAGAAGCGGTTCGTCGTTGCCGCCGACGGGGCGGACTTCTTCATCGTCTACTGCAACACCGACCCGGCGGGCAAGCCCCGCGAGCGGATCAGCCTGCTCTTGATCGAGAAAGATCGGCCCGGCGTCGAGGTGAAGTACCTCTACAAACTGCTCGGCACACGGGGCGGCGGGACCGGACGGCTGATCTTCAAGGACGTGAAGGTGCCGGCGGAAAACCTGATCGGCGGCCTCAACGAGGGGGCGCTCATCTTCGATACGATGATGGTTCCGGAGCGCCTTACCTCGGCCGGCGGCTCGCTCGGGATGGCGCGCGCCGCGCTGGAGGTGGCCGCCCGCTACTCCGACCGGCGGAAGGCCTTCGGCCAGAAGATCCGGAACTTCGAGGGGGTGAGCTTCAAGGTGGCCGACGCGATCACCCAGTTGGACGCCGCCCGGGCGCTGACCCAGGCCGCGGGGAAGAGCGTCGACGCGGGGCTCCCGACCGCGCGGCGGATCGTCAGCGAGGCCAAAAAGTTCGCCACGGACACCGCCTGGAACGTCTGCAACCTAGCGATGCAGGTCGTCGGCGGCATCGGCTACACGAACGTCTTCCCGATCGAGAAGATGATCCGCGACACGCGCCTGATCCAGATCTGGACAGGCACGAACGAGATCATGAACCTGCTGATCCAGCACGAGTACTACCGGGAGCTCCTGAAGGACCCGAATCCCGGCCGGATGATCGAAGCGGACGCCGAAGAGGCCGCCCAGAACGACGAAAAGGTCTACGACGACGACGAGATGTGGACGAAGGGGTGGTGAGATCGACGGTTTGATAATGTTTGTTTTCTCAGTTTACCCCCGGCTTTGTGAAGTTTGAGGGAAGCATTCTTTAATGTCAACGGAATTATGTCCCGCTTCGCCTCCACGCGCATCAAATCCTTGACGCTGAAGACCGGTGTTTTTCCTTCTTCTTGCCCGTCCGCCGTCCAGGCGGCTCAAGGCTTGAGTCAGGTTTTCTTGGACAGGTCACAGTTCGGACCCGGCGATGCCGCCGGGCCGTCTGCGGCCTGCTCCCGGGTGTGCTCCCCGCAGGCCGGGCATCGGGCGCCCCGGGCGGCATCGCTTGGCCGCAGGAACAGTTCGAATTCGTTGCCGCACGCAGAGCAGTGGAATGTGTACATGGGCATGGCGTTCCTTACCTCACTGTATCCTGTTTCACGCCGGCGATCACCATCTCCGCCAGCTTGAGCACCACCGCACCGTCACCCAACCCGCCGCCATAAAGCGTACTCGCCTCCCGGGTCACGGTTCCATGCAGGTGCACACGGATATCCTTGTCTTCGCGCCAGACCTCACCGGAGATACCGTTGATCTCGAAGGGTCCGTCGAGGACGATGCTGCCAATCTCGGGGTTGTCAACCAGGGCCTTGGGAAAATTGACCACTACGCGGCGCAGAGAGCCGATCGTGGAGAGAAGAAAGGCCCTCGCAAGCCCCTGCTCGTCGAGGAAAGCGCGCAGGCTCCGGAACAGGTCCTCGCCCGGCCCGAGCCGGAGGTGGAAGTACTGCACGTTGTCCAATGGTGTGGTGACCATACCCTCCCCCCCTACCCGAGTCCGTATAGCTTTTTGAGTTCGAAGCGTTCGATAACCTGCTTCATGGCCTCGAACACCTTGGGCTGAGGATCGGGCAGCGGCGGACGGCAGTGGCCCACCGGGAAGCCCAGCAGACGGATCATGGCCTTGATGGCTACCGGGTTGGTGGCTGCGTATGCGGCCTCCATGAGCGGCAGCAGTTCATAGTACTGGCGGCGGCAGTTCTCTACGTCCTCCCAGCAACTCCACGGGGTGGACATGGAGGCCACGGCGCGGGGATGCACATTTCCGGTAACGTTGGCCGTTCCCCGCCCTCCCAGGCCCAGCGTAGGAATGACCAAGCCGTAAGCCGGGGAATCGCAGCAGAGGAGGGGAAGCCGGCCTTCGGTTCCGTCATAGACCGCAGCCAGTTGGCCCACGCTGGGCATCGCCTCCTTGTCTGCCACCAGGTTGGGCACCTCGTTGAACAGGCGGACGATCGTCGCCGGATCCACATTGGCGATGACCCGGGCCGGGTTGTTATACAGGCCCACGGAGATGTCCACCGCCAGACAGACATCCTTGAGGTAGGTGAACACCGCATCCTGCGGCGGGGCGATGTACGGCGGGACGACGATCACGATGCCGTCGGCGTCCTGGTCCTGGGCGTAGCGGGCCAGATCGATGGTCATGGCGGTGGAGCCCAGTGTCACCCCGAAGAAGGCGTGAATCTTGCTTTTGCAGTAGGTGGCCATCTCCTTGATGATTCGCTTCCGCTCCTCGATGGTCAGCATGGTGGGCTCCCCCGTGGAGCCCATGATCAGCAGGGTGCTGGTGCCGTTGGCGGCATGGAAATCCACCAGATCGCGCATGACGCCCAGGTCCATTTCGAGATTTGCGTTGAACGGGGTGACAATGGCCACCCACGAGCCTTGGGGATAGATGAGTTTTGTCATACTTTTTCTCCTTGTTCATAGGATAGCGCTGAAATTCGTGAACTCTTCCTGAATCGGCACCAGGCGGTTATGGCCAGGAAAACCGGCAGGCCGACGAGGTCGGTATGAAAGCCGGGGATGATCATGAGGATGGCCGAGGCAAAGAGCAAGAACCGGAAGGCCCAGCCGAGGGGCCGGAAGTACCAGCCCTCCAGGGCTCCGGCCAAGGCCACGATACCGATCATGGCGGTGACGAAAGCCGCCAGAATATTGGCCGCGCTGCCGACCATGAGCAGCGCCGGCTCGAAGATGAAGATGAAAGGGATGATGAAGGCCACCAAACACAGGCGGGTGGCGATGAATCCGACGCGCATCATGCCGGCGCCGGCGATCTCGGCCCCGGCATAGGCGGCCACGGCCACCGGCGGTGTGACCATCGAGATGACCCCGAAGTAGAAGACGAAGAAGTGCGAGGGCAGGGCCGCAAAGCCCAGGTTTTCGAGGGCCGGCACTCCCAGGGTGGCAACGATGATGTAGGCGACCGTGGTCGGGGTGCCCATGCCCATGAGGATGGAGGCCACCATGATCAGGAGCAGGGCCACGATCGTGCTGCCGCCCGAGGCGGATATGACCAGTGAGGAGACGTTCAACCCGATGCCGGTCAGCGTGACCACGCCGACGATCAGACCCGCACCGGCGCAAGCCGCGGCGATGAGCACGGTGCGCCTGCCGCCGACCTCCAGGGCCTTGAGGATGCGCCGCGGCCCCATGCGGTGTTCAGGCGAGAACCAGGAGACCGCCATGGCGGAGAGCGTGGCGATGAACGCGGCCATGAACGGGGTGTAATCCAGGAGCATGACCACGACGAGCACCAGGATCGGCAGCAGCAGGAAGGAGCGCCGCAGGGTCTTGCGGACGTCGGGCAGATCCTCGCGCGGCAGCCCCTTGAGCCCCAGTTTGGCGGCCTCGAAATCGATCATCATCAAGATGGAGAAGAAATAGAGTATCGAGGGGATGAGCGCGGCGGCGCACACCTTGATGTAGGGGACGCCCAGGATGTCGGCCATCAGGAACGCGGCCGCGCCCATGATCGGGGGCATGAGCTGGCCGCCGGTGGAGGCCGCAGCCTCCACCGCGCCGGCAAAGGCCGGGGGGTAACCGATCCGTTTCATGAGCGGAATGGTGAAGCTTCCGGTGGCATAGACATTGGCTGCGGCCGATCCCGAGATGGTCCCGAAGAAGGCGCTGGTGATCACGGCGATCTTGGCGGGACCGCCGCGGAACCGTCCGGTCAGGGCCCGGCCCAGGTCCATCATCACCCCGCCCGCTCCGCACATCTCCAGGAAGGTGCCGAAGATGATGAAGACCACGATGTAGGTGGAGGAGACTCCGACGGCCAGGGAGTAGATGCCCTCCAGGCCGAAGGCTTGGTAATCCACGATTTGCTTCCAGGTAAAGCCTTTGTGGGCCAGGATATGGGGCATGTATGGTCCGAGAAACGCGTAGGCCAGAAACGCAATCACCACTGCGGTCAGTACCCAGCCCACCACGCGCCGGACGAGCTCCAGGACCAGGAGGATGCCGGCCACGCCCGCGAAGAGCTCCCAGGGCGTGAGCGGGTCGACCATGGGCAGGCGCTCGGCGACCTTGCCGGCAATGAGCGCCACGGTCCCGAAACTGGCCAGGGCCAGAAGGCTGAGCAGAACATCCGCCAAAGGCGGCTTCCCGGTGCGCTTCTGGCCCTTGAACGAGTAAATCAGGAAGCCCAACGTCACTGCGAACACCAAATGGACCGGCCGGTGCAGATAGGCCGCCGGCATGCCGAATATGGTAGTCCATACGTGGTATCCGGCGAAGAGGATGAATCCCCATGTCATAAGCTGGTCCGAGAAGGACCGCTTCGGTGTGTCGGGCTGGGCGCTCATTTCAGAAAGCCCATTTCCTTGTAGCACTTCTCAGCGCCGGGATGGAGCGGTCCGCCCACATTCTGCCATGCCGTGGCCGGGTCAAACCCGGCATAGGTCTGGTGGATGGCGCGCACCCGCTCCGGCTTCGCCAGTATGGCCTTGGTCAGGGCGTAAACCGTGTTCTCGGGAAGGTCCTTGCGGATGATGAGGATAACGGCTTCGGCCATGTGCGGGGTGTTGGCCTTGACGAAGTAGTACTTGTCCTTGGGGAGGGTCATCCTGACGTAGTGGTCCTCGTCCCGCAGTTTGTCCAAGGCCGCAGGGCTGATGGGCAGCATCTTCATCTTCACCGTGGTGGTCAACTCGACGATGCCCGACACCATGGGCCCGATCCAGGCGTCGGCGTGGCCATCCTTGATGAGGTTGGCAGCCTCGGCGTAGGACACGTAGCTCACCGAGCCTCCCCAGGTCTTGATGTCCTCGAAGGTGATCCCGTACTTGCCGAGCATAAGTTCGGCAGCGAGGGCTGGGGACGACCCCTTTTTGGAGGTCAGGATGCGCACCTTTTTCTTCTGGGCCTTGATCTCCTCGATGGACGCCAGCGGGTTGCCCTCCTTGATCAGGAAGAAGCTCATGGGGATGTTGGCCAGGAAGGCCAGTGCCCGTACGTTCTCCTGCTTGCCCCTGCCGGCGAAGGACTCCGTGCCCGTCAATGCCTCGTGATAGAGCTTGGCCATGCTCAGGCCCAAGTCGGCCTGGCCGGCATTGATCTTGGGCAGGTTTTCCACCGCGCCGCCGGTAGTGACGGTCACCACCGTGCCCGGCATGACCTCCTTGGCCATCTCGCCCAATGCCCCGCCCAGGGAGTACCAGTCGCCGCCCATGGGTCCGGAGGAGATGGTCAGGGTTTTATCCGCGGCAAGGCCCGTCCCGAGAAAGCACAGGGTCATGATCACCGCCAGTCCGATAACAACGCAACGCATTTTGAGCTTCATAGCCGCCTCCTTCATAATGAACCAGTTTAAGAGTCTGTTTGCCCTGTAGCCGGATCGTTTTCTTGGGTAGCGTTCAATCTTCAATTCTTTTGGTTACCCATTGCGATCCATAATCCCGACGATAGTCGCATCCATGGAAGACATTCCGCCCTCAATGATTTTTTGGAGATTTTTGAGCGTATCCAGCACTTCGTCGCCCATAATCCCTTCGCCGGAAGGGATACGGACATTCTCCATACTCAGGCAGGCACTGTCCAAGGCCAGCCCGACCGCCATCAGGGCCTTAAACGCACAGCCCGATTTTGCCCCGTCACAGATAATCCCTGCCATGGCGCCGACCATGTTGTTGATCTGCGCCTCGATCTGAGAAACCCCTCCGCCGAGAAGAAAGACGATGCCGCAACCCGCCCCGACTGCGGCGGCGACTCCGCATCCGCAAATCGGTGAGAGGACGCCGGTGAATGTCTTGATGTAGATCGTGGTCAGGTAGGACAAGACGAGGGCTCGCAGGAGGCGCTCCTCGGAGGCTTTGATATTCTTCGCAATCTCCACCACGGGGATGGTGGCCACCAGCCCCTGATTGCCGGAACCCGCACAGGTCATCACCGGAAGGTCAAGCCCCTGCATTCTCGCTTCCACCGTAAGCGACGTTACAAACTGGGCCTTTCTCGATAAATCCTCCTGCAACGCTTCCTGCATTGCATGCTTTTCAACCACCTGCCCGATCTTCCGCGAAGAGCCCCCTTTTTGGGCCTCTTCGCAAAAATGGACGTTCATCCGAAGAGCTTGCCGGATCATGGGAAGCTCCTCAAGATCAACCGTCCCGGCATATTCCACCAGATCTCCGTAACGCAGGCTTCTTATCTCTTCGGAGAGCTTCCAGGGATCTTTGTCGGAAATGGGCGCCCCGGGGTAGGGTTTTCCATTCTTCTGGACGCCTACCAGATGGTCATGACTGCCCTGAATCACGGCTGAGGTTTCTTCGTTTCCGCTCCGGGCCCTGGCCCGGATCAGAATGCCCTTGGCCTCCGGCGCCCTCACAATCCGAACCCGGTTCTCGACAAGGAGTCTCCGCGCCTTTTGCACAGCCATCGGGCTGGGATTTTCCAGAATCTGCAGCCCATAGCGGTCTCCCGTCGAGGCGAGTGCGCCCATGGCCGCTGCAAACCCCAAACCTGTTTCACCGGTTCCGGGAATTCCCACACCGATGGCGTTTTTATAGGTGTTGCTATCCACTTCGATCTCGATCGATTCGACGCCATCCACCGGGACATCCAGTGCGCGGACAGCCCATGCAGCGGCAAGGGCAACCGCGCCCACTTCGGTGCATCCGGTTGCCGGAATAAGCTCCCGTACCAGGACGGCCTTGAGGAAGGCTGTTTCTTTCATCCGAGATTACCTTTCATAAGAAAGTTTCAACCGTCATATACAATGGATGGAAACTTAAATCTACGCCGCTGACTGCTTTCTTGTCGGGCAGCAGATAGCAATCGCCTCAACTTCCACTTGGGCTCCCTTCGGCAGGGCCGATACAGCCACACAGGACCGGGCAGGATTGGCATCATGGAATAGTTCGGCGTATACTTGGTTTATCTTGGGAAAATCCTCCATCCGCACGATAAAAAGAGTGGTCTTCACCGTCGTTTCCAGACTCGCCCCTGCTGCCTCAAGGACAACCTTGAGATTTCCGATGGCCTGGCGGATCTGTTCCTCAATTCCTCCATTGACGAGTTCGCCGGTCTTTGGATTCAAGGGAATCTGGCCGGAGGTAAACACAAGCTCCCCAACTTTTACGACCTGCGAGTAGGGACCTATTGCAGCCGGCATTTCCTTACTCTCCACAATTTCTCGTTTCATTGTCTATCCGCCTTCATTTTCGGTGATTCCCCCTCTAAATCTCTTCCAGATATTTGTAAATCGTCGGCAAGGAAACGCCCCATTCTCCAGACAACCGCTTCACTGAACCTTTAATCATGTAGAAACCGCTTTTTTTGAGATCCCGCATCACTTGCAATTTGTCTTCCTTGGACATCGAAATGACCGGTTTATTGGCATTGTTCATCGCCCTTTCAATGAGTTGCCCCATCAGAGAGTCGACGTCCGATACGAATTTTTCCGGAGATTCGGTTTCCGGATCGGCATTGTCAGGGCTGATGGGTTGGCATATCTGATCGACAAGATTTCTTGTGGCAAGATAAGGCGTCAAATCGATATTTATACACAGACAGCCCACCGCATTATCCTTTTCATCCCTGATAAAGATTGTGGTTGACCTTAATTCACGCCCCTCTTTCGTTTTTGTCCGGTAGCCGATTACAGCCGTGCCTTTTTTGTTTATTTTGTCTTCTTCAAATAGGCGCAGCCCCATATCCGTTATCGGTGCGCCTACCTTTCGACCAGTGATGTGGCCATTTGCAATCTTGACAATCGCTCTGTCGAGATTGCGAAGGTCATGTAGCACAACCTCGCAATTGCTTCCAAAAGTCGCCGCAATGGCATCCACCCAGGGAATGAATTGCTTTATGGTTTTGTTTTCTGCTTCGCTCATCGGGTGATCGCCTCTGGGTTCAGTCAGGACAGGACATATAATAATTTATACTGAGGGATACAATTATAATACATATAAAATATTGTCAAGGGTTATTTCTATATTTTCAGTGCAACGCGACCTTTGTGCCGGGCTTTGCGGAAAAGTCTTGACTTCTATGCAAAGCAGTGCCAAATGGTCTATGCATGGAACGCTATCTTTATGATCCTATCCGGAAGGATCTGAAAAGGAAAATGGTCATGCTGACCGGACCTCGGCAGGTCGGGAAGACCTGGCTGGCCAAGGCCCTGATGCCCGGGTTCAAAACCCCCCAGTATCTCAATTACGACCATCTCGACGACGCCCGGATCATCGGCGCCCATTCCTGGGCGATCGGCGCCGACATGCTCGTTCTGGACGAGATTCACAAGATGCCGGGGTGGAAGAGGTTCATCAAGGGGCTCTATGATACCCGCCCCGAGGGTCAGGAAATCCTGATATCCATCCTCCTGGCCGGCCTCTGGCTTTCCCGGTTGTCGGCGTAAGGGTGGTTCAGACAATTACTTTCATTATCAACAAGATGGGAGAATATCAACTTTCACTCTCAGGCCAGTTGACCGACCAGCTTCTTCCGCACCTGTTCTGCCTCGGCGACGATCCGATCGATGACCTCCTTTACGGTGGGCTCGTCGTGGATCAGGCCGGTCGCCTGCCCCACGGGGAGGACACCCCGTTCGGTGTCGCCATCCTCGGTCGCGACACGGATCGCCTTGAAGCCGTTCGCCAGGTAGGCCAACTGCCGGGCGTTCTTCCAGCCGGAGGCGAGGACGCCGATGAAGAGCTTCAGGAAGGGGATATGAAGTTGCTCGGTGATCTCCCGCGCGTTGACGAATGCCGCCGGGAGATTCAGCCCGCGCCGGATGGCCCGCGCCGCCGCATCCGTCTTCATCACCCGGCAGCCGAGCCCGTCAAAGCGGGTGGAGTAGAGGGTCTCCATCACCCCTTTTTCAATCGAAAGTTTCTTGAAACGGTCGTGGAGGGGGCTCTCCCTTGTCGTCATGAAACGGGTTCCCATCGCCACCCCTTCCGCGCCGAGGGTCAACGCCGCCGCGAGCCCCCTCCCGTCGGCGACGCCGCCCGCGGCGATCACCGGGATCTCCAGCGAATCCGCCAGACTGGGGATCAGCACAAAGGTGGTCACCTCCTCCCCATGGGCGGCCGCTTCGTACCCGGTCGCGATCACGCCGTCGGCGCCGTAATCCTGCGCGCGTTTCGCATGGCGGGCGTTGACCACGGTGGCGATCACCTTTCCCCCGTACCCGTGGGCCGCCTTCACGATCCAGTCCCCCTTGCCGAGCGCAAAGTTGATCACCGGCACCTTCTCCTCCAGAAGAACCTTCGCGTTCTCGGCGGCCCCCGGAAAGAGCAGGGAGGCATTGGCCCCGAAGGGTTTTTTCGTCAGGCTCCGGATCTCCCGGATCGCCTGCCGCGTCCGGTCCGCGTCGAGCGGCCCCGTTGCCAGAATGCCGAGGCCGCCCGCGTTGGAGACGGCCGCTACCATCTTGGGAACGCTGATCCAGCTCATACCGGAGAGGATGATCGGATGTTCGATACCGAACAACTCTGTGATTCGCGTCTTCATAAACGGCCTCCTTGTCACTCCGGCAAATAAACATATCCAAGGTTGTCATGCCGGACTTGACACGGCATCCAGCCCTGCTCCGGATTCCCGCTGGAGTTTACCCCGTACTGGATACGGGGCGGGAATGACGGTATATCATCGGGAGCAGAATCCCTGTTCGCCCGGCCCCTATTCCGCTACCGGGTCTGGAGGTAGCGGCCGATCGTCATGATCTCCGCCTCTTTCGTCCCCTCGTAGAGTTCGAGGATCTTGGCGTCGCGGTACCACTTCGAGACGGGGTACTCCTCGACGTAGCCGTACCCCCCGTGGAGTTCGACCGCGTAGTTGGCGCAGAAGACGGCGGTCTGGCCGCCGAAGAACTTCGCCATCGCCGCGAGCGTGTAGTCGGGACGACCCTCATCGATCAGCCAGGCCGCCTTGTAGACGAGGCCCCGGAGCGCCTCGATCCGGATCGCCATCTCGGTGAGTTTCATCTGGGTAAGCTGATAGGCGCCGAGCGGCGCCCCGAAGGCGGTCCGCTCCTTGACGTAGCGGACGCTCGTCTCCAGGCACGCCTCGGAGAGGCCGAGCGCCTGACCGGCGACCATCACGCGGGTCGTGTCGAAGAAGTGCATCAGCTCTCGGAAACCCTGGCCCTCCTTTCCGACGAGATTCGCCTGGGGCACCCGGACGTCCTCGAGGGCGATCTCCGCCGTGTCGCTCGCGCGGATCCCCAGCTTCCCGTGGATCTTGTTCCGGGTCACCCCCTTCGCATCCGCCGGGACGATGATCAGGCTGAAGCTGTTGTGCTTCTTCTCTTCGGGGTTCGTGATGCATTGGGCCACCATGAAATCGCAGACCGTGCCGTTGGTGATGAACATCTTGTTGCCGTTGATCACGTAGTCGTCCCCGTCCTTGACGGCCCGCGTCTTGTAGCCGGCCACGTCGGTCCCGGCGTTGGGCTCCGTGAACGCCCCCGCGCTGACCTGTTCCCCGGCGCAGACGGGCGGGAGCCAGCGCTTCTTCTGCTCCTCGGAGCCGTATTGGAGGATCGCCTCGCAGCCGAAGGTCGCCGCGGTCACGTTGAGGGCGATCCCCATGTCCACACGAGAGAACTCCTCGGTGATGATGGCGTTCCCCAGGGAGCCCGCCCCGGCGCCGCCGTACTCCTCCGGAACCCAGGCCCCGACGAGGCCGTTTTCCGCCGCCTTTTTCCGGATCTCCGGCGTGTACCTCTCCTGCTCGTCGCACTCCTGCGACACGGGGGTAAAACTGTCCTTGGCGAAGCGGTAGGCCATCTCCTTCAACATCTTCTGTTCTTCGGTCCATTCAAAATCCATGTTCGTTTCCCTCCATTCGCACGCAAGTCGTTTAAGCAGAGAATGTCAGCCCTTTTCTTCCTTTTGGTTGTTTAATTGAAACCGGGTCTGGTATAGTGCCGCCGAAAATGAACTCGACCGGGGGGCTTATAGCACATTCATCCCTGGATGACAATAGTTCGGTCATGAACGGGGCGCCATGCACATCATCGTGGACGGCTACAACCTGATCCGGCAGTCCGACACCTTCCGGCAATCCGAGCGGAAAAGCCTGGAGGAGGGAAGAAATGCCCTTCTCCGCAGCCTGGCCGGCTACCGGAAGCTCCGGGGCCACCGGATCACCGTCGTCTTCGACGGATGGATAGGAGGCTCGCCGCTCGAAGAGCGGGACCTCGCCCATGGGGTGGAGATTATCTATTCCCGCCTGGGTGAGAAGGCCGACGAGGTGATCAAGCGACTGCTTGCGAAGGGTGACGAGGAGATCCTGGTTGTCACCTCCGACCGTGAAATCGCAATGTTCGCCGTCCGCCGCGGACAGAGCGCCATCGCCTCCGCCGCGTTCGATGAGCGACTCGAACGAGGCGCCGCCGGATCGTTCGTTGCGGAGTCCGACGACACGGAGGACGCGGATGAGGATGACGAACGGCCCGGCATGAAAAGAAAGGGCCCCTCCCGGCGGCTCTCCAGACAGCAACGGGCCACCCTGGCGCGCATCCGAAAGCTCTGAATTCATTTGCAGACGGCGAGCAGGAAGCGCTCCAGCAGCAGACGGGGTTCCTGTCCCGTGGACTTGAGCGCCAGATCGATCCGGACCAGCATCTCCAGATAACCGGCCAGCTCGGCGCGGGTGAAGCGGTCCGCGTTCTTCAATGCCTGGTAGACGACGAATGGATGCTGCGAGACGAGGTCGACCTGGTCCTCCCTCTCGCCTGCCCCCTGCTTGAGGGAGGGATAGACCGACCTTTGAAAGCGGCCATAGTCCAGGGATGCACTGAACCCCTTCAGACGGCCCGAGGCGATCAGGAGTTTTGCATGCAGCAGGAAACGGATCTCCCGCGTGAGCATGGCCATGATCCGGAGCGGCGGCTCACCCTGGTCGAGCAGATCCCTCGACGCCCGGAGGGCGGCTGCCAGGCTTCGTCCGCTCAGCGC
>CAYSSF010000038.1:0-23031 GCA_964433455.1 uncultured Syntrophaceae bacterium | reverse complement strand
GGAATTCCGCCATCACGAAACCGGCGACCGCCATCACCGGCGGCATGATCAACCCACCCATGGAGGCCGCGGTCTCCACCGCCGCGGCAAACTCTCTCGGCACGCCGTAGCGTATCATCAGCGGGATCGTAAAGGCGCCGACCACCGAGGCGTTGGCCGCGCCGCTGCCGCTGATCAGGCCGACCGAGGAGGAGGCGAGGACGGCCGTCTGCGGGATCGTGCGCCGCGACTTTCCGGCGATCCGCCGCATGAAACTGACCATCGCCCCCTGGGCATCGAAGCCCCGCGCCGCCGCCGCCAGCAGCAAAAACGCCCCGATCGTCGTCAGCGCGATCTGGGCGTACTGCCCGTAGATGCCGGTTGAGAGTTCGACGGTGCTCGAGGTGATTACCCGGTAGAAGGAGGTCCCCGGATGCCAGAAGAAGTCGACCGGGCTCAGATAACCCCAGAGCGTATAGACCACCAGAACCACGTTCATCCAGAACAGTTCCGTATGGACGACCCGTGAGAGCTCCATTACCAGCAGGAAGACCAGGAGCCCCATGATGAAGTCCTCCCGGGTGTAGGATCCCTGCCGGTAGATCGAGATCTGCTCGTATTCCATGTGGAAATGGTAGAAGGCGTAACAGCAGACAGCGAGGTAGACAATGACGATGATGTGATTTGCAAGCGGCGGCAGCCGCTTGTAGATGAACCCGTTTTTGTGCATGTGCAGGATCTGCAGCATCAGGGCGATCGGTATGAGATTTGCCACCAGTTCGGTCGGGCCGCCGTAGCCGGTGTAAAAGTACCAGCACAGCCAGGCGAACATGAAGATCGACAACAGGAATATCAGGTTCTGGAGATTGACATAGCGCTTGATCCTGTCACTGAGCATGGTTTCCTTCCTTTCGGGCCGAAGCGTCGCTTCCTTTCGGGCCGCGACGTCGGTCATGACCCACGACGAAACTCGGCAAACGGTCGAACGGTAAACGACCGAACTTCATCGTCCGTTGTTGCGCACGACCGATTCCGGCCGCATGCGGCCTATGGTATTTTGTCCGAGATTGGGTAAGTGCGCAGGGGCGGGAGCCGGCGCCGTCGAGGCGCAGGCTTCCCGCTCCCGTCAATCCATTTGAACGATCACTTGGCGATCGTCCACTTGTCGTTCCAGGCATTTTTCTCTTTGAGGAATTTCGCCAGCCCCGCATGCACCGGAATGGTCGGATTGGCGTTGATGCCGTTTACCTGCATGCCGATAAAGTCGCGTGCCATGGGTGTAAAACCCGGATCGGCCTTGGCGAGGCTGTCCCGCTCGGCGTAGAACTTGCTCAGCATCTTGTAAACGACATCCTCGGGCATATCCGCGCGGACGTTGTAGCCGAAGAGGATCGGCACGCCCAGGATCGTCTTCACGCCGACGTCCTTGCTGAAGGCTTTAGCCGGGTCGATCTCCACGGGGGCGAGACCGGCCGCTGTCAGTTTCTTGACTTCATCGGGGCTCGGGTTGATCACCTTGATGTCGATGCGCAGTTCGGTCTCGCGCCAGTAGGACGCGAGCGACCGGCCGGCGGTCGTGTAGGCGACGGCGCCGACGATGGTGCCGGCCTGGAGCGCATCGCCCTGGGCCGGCTCGCCGATCTGGACGTGCTTGAACTGATAGCCGAGCGCCTTGTAAATGCGCTGGAAATTGAGCCAGTTCATGAAACCGGCGGGGGTGAAGAAGACCGGCTTGCCGCTGAAATCGCCCCAGGATTTGAATTGGCCTGCCTTCGGGCCGTACACGGCCATGAACGACTCCATCGGGTAGGCATACCAGGTGTGGACCATCTTCGACTTCGCGGCAGTGTAGTTCTTGAAGCCGCCTTCGCCCTCGTAGACCTGGGTCATCCCGACATCGGCCGTGTAGCCGATCTCCCCGTTGCCGTCCATCGTCGCCTTCATCGCGGCGGTGGTCGACGGATAGGGGTTGACCGTGACGGTATATTCGCCGCCGAGCGCGTCCTCCAATACCTTGGTCATCTGAGCGGCGACCTTGTAGCCGTAAGAGCCCGTGCTGGACGTGGCCCAGCGGATCGATTTTCGCTCCGCCGAGTAGGCAGGGTTGATCGCCGTAAAAGCGAAGAGAACGGCAAGCGCCGTCACGGATACCGCCAATTTGTAACCAGACCTTGTCTTCAACATCGTTTCCCTCCTTTGAATGGGTTTCAATGGAACGTTATTGATAAGAGTCAACTTTTCCGATAGGGGCAAGTTACGATGCGATTTCCTGTTTGTCAAGGAGATTATATCGCTGTCCTCGCGCCCTTGCCGCATACCTCCGATGGCCGGTCAACCCCGGAGATCAGAGCCATAACCTCTGTCACCTTTCCCACCCTTTGCATACCGGCCAGCAGGGATAACGACTCCTCAACGGCCCCCTCCGACAAAACCGTGGAGGCGCAATCCCGATACTTTTCATTGAATTCATGCGCGCCGAGCGGATTCGTCGGCATCCCCTTCGCTACACGGGCCGCCGCGTCGTATTTTTTGCCATTCCTGACGGTCACGGTCACACTCTTCTCGCCAAACCCTTCCGGGGTGCCCATGACCGGCATCGGGTATTTCTCCACCCATTTCATCATCTCGATCAGACGCAGCGCCTCCGGCTCCCGCATGGCCGTCTCGGAAAAGGAGTTCAAGCGAACCGCTCCTGAAACCAGGGCGCGGGCCACGCAGTATTCCAGACTGAACTTGCCTTCCAACCCGGTCCTGGGTCGATGATGAATGAGCAACTGCCTGTCAAAGGGGCTCGTGCCCAACTCGATCTCGACGATCTCTTCGGTCTTGACCCCCTGCTGCAACAAATCCAGCGCGCAGTCTATGGCCGTATGGGTAAAGCCGCACGAGGGATAGGGCTTGATGGCAAGACCGGCCGGGCTTGTAATCAGGAACGTTTTGCCCAGGGCTTTCCCCGCCTTGGACCAGTCCACCTCGCCGCTGTGCCCCATGACCCTGGCAAATCCCAGCGGGGCCTCGATAATGGCCGCATCGGCCGTAAAACCCGCCCGGGCCAGAAAGGCGGCCTGAATCCCGTTCGCACCCGCTCTGCCCGCGTGCAACGGCTTGGTCATGGTGCCGAAGTTCTGTCTCAAGCCGCAGGCCAGCGACGCCGCAATCCCGATCGCCATCCCGACCTGCCGGGCGTTCAGCTTCAACACCCACGCCGCCGCCGCCGCCGCCCCCAGACTCCCGAATGTGGAGGTGCTGTGCCAGCCCTGTACATAGTGACTCTGAAACATCGGCCCGGCCACGCAACCGGCGACCTCATACCCCACGACATAGGCCGCGAGGGCTTCCAGGCCCGACGCGCCGATGCCCTCGCCGACCGCCAGGATGGCCGGGGCAAGAAATACCGACGGATGGGAGATCGGGGAGACCGACATGTCATCGAAATCGAGCGCGTGTCCCGTCGTCCCGTTGACCAGGGCTGCCATCTCGGGCGATGTTTTCCAATCGGCCCCGATGATGGTGGCCTCGGCCACACCGCCCATCCTCTTGCCGTACTCCCGGATGAGGCTGCCCGGCGTCTCTCTCGACCCTGCCAGGGCAACCCCGATGAAATCGGTCATTCCCAGACGGGCCTTGTCCAGCGCCTCCTGCGGAATGTCCGCTGTCCGCACCTGGCTGACAAAAGTGGAAATTCGATCCGTCAACATCTCCGCTTCCCCTCAGTGTAACCGTTTCCTCAGGTGCAACGTGCCATCCCCTACGATCAAATTGCGCGGGAAGTCAACCGGTTCCGTCCTTAAGCGGGGCCGACCATTTGCGTGACGATCGGGACGGCCGGGGTTCCGAATGCGGCTACAGATAGAAACACAAGGGTCTTCTGTTGACGTGATCCATCAACCAGACCGTTCAAGCCGCCGAAACCGATTGTGACATCGAAAATCTGTGAGGGCCGGACTCGCAGGGTCTACTGCAACAGCGGAGCGTCCGGATCTTCCCTGTCCACGCCCAGTTCCTGAACCCGCTCAATCTCCCGCAATTTCATGCGGATGATCACGAGCAGGCCAAGAATCGCGACCCAGAAAACGGCCAGGATTTGATAAACGATATAGATATAGTAAGGCGCCGTCGGGAATACGGCAATCTTGGCGATCTTCTCCGCCGCCGGGGCGGCGACCGCGGCGACCGGCAGGAGCAGAACCGCCGCCGCCATCAACCGCGCGATCCGGACAGACGAGACCAGGATCCGAAACTTCCCCATGATGGCCATCCTTCGCATAGATGCTCCTTAACTTAAGAAACCGACCGCTGTCATCGCGAGAAAATAGAGAAGATAGATCACGCCGATCCAGGTGAAGAGCGGGCTCTTCTCGCCAAGCGCCGATTTCCGGTCGAAAAAGGGGATCAGAAAGAAAAAGAGGATCCCGCCGGAGACCAGGAGGATGGCGATGGTCTCTCCGTTCATGCCCAGAATGGTACCGGGAAAGAGCTTCAAGGTCTGCATCAGGAAGAGGAAATACCACTCCGGCTTGACATTCTCCGGCGGCGGCGCGAGGGGGTCGGCCTTCACGCCGATTTCCGGCGGCAGAAAGACGGCCAGGGTCACCAAAACCCCCGTAACCACGAGCCAGATCGACAGATCCCGGTAGAAGGCATTCGGGAAGAAGGGGACCTCCCGTCGTTTTTCCGCTTGCAACGAAAGGGGAACGCTCATCCCGTGCAGTTGCACGAGCAGGATGTGCACCCCGATCAGGGCCAGCGTGAGGATCGGCAGAATGGCCACATGGAAGGCGTAGAAGCGCAGCAGGGTGTCGCCGGTCACATCCATGCTCCCCCGGAGAAAGGCCTTGATGAATCCCCCGATAACCGGAAAGGCCCCGGCTCCGCCCGTCGCCACCCGGACGGCGGCAAAGGCGCGCTCATCCCAGAGGAGCAGATAGCCGCTCAGGCCGAAAAAAATCGAAATTCCCAGCAGGATGAATCCGGTGATCCAGACCAATTCCCTCGGCTTGCGGTAGGATTTCAACAGCAGCGTGCCGAAGAGGTGGATGAACAGAAAGACGATGGCGAGCTGCGCCCCCCAGTGATGGAGAGACCGGAAGAACCAGCCCATGTTAAGCTTCGTGACGATCTCGATAATGCTCTTGTGGGCAAAATCGATATGGGGGACATAGTAGAGGGCCATCAGCATCCCCGTCAGAAACTGAAGGATGAACAGAAAGAGCGTGATCCCGCCGGTATAGTACCAGAGGTCGTACCGATGCTCCGGGATCAGTTTCCCTTTGGCCAGCCTTTTCATCCCTTCAAAGTCGTAGCGCTCTTCCAGCCACTCTTTAAGCCTTGGGCAGTTCAACCTTGACCCCCTTCTTGGCGATGATCAGTTTGTCTCCCTCTTCCGTGATCACGAAAATCTCGAGTGGTTTCGGCGGCGGTCCTTTGATGTTCTTGCCGTCCTCGTCGAACCATCCCTGATGACAGGGGCAGTAAAACTTCTTTTCGGCCGGCCTGTAGTCCACGTTGCATTCCATGTGGGTGCAGACGCCTTTCAAAGCGAGGATGGCGCCGTCGGTCTTCTTGAAATAGAAGCCCACCGTGCCGCCCCATGCGAAGCGTTTGATCGAATTGTTCGCCAGATCCATGAAATCCTTTTTGTTGAGGACGACGAAGTCGGGCTCCTTGCCCAGGGTCGGAAAGGCGAATTTCATCAGCGCGAAAAAGGTCCCGGAGAAGAAGGCGACAAGCCAGCCGCCGAAAAGCGTATTGAGAAATGTCCTCCTGGTGATCAGGGAATATTTAAGCTTCATTTTTCGCCTTCCCCAGCATCTTTTGAAAACGGTGTTTCACCATCGCCTTGCGCAGACCGACAATCGCATCGGTGGGCCGGACATCTTTCGGGCAGGCATCGATGCAGCGGAACACCGTGTCGCAGGCCCAGACCCCCTTCTCATTATCGACAGCGTCCAGCGCTTCGGCGGGCCGCTCATCCCGGGAATCGAGAACGAACCGCTCCAGTTTGGCCGCCGCGGCCGGTCCGATATAATCGGGTTCCCTGGCGAGCACCGGGCAGGCGCCGTAGCAGCAGGCGCAGAGGATGCAATTGACGTACTGGTCGATCCGCAACCTCTCCTCCTCGCTCTGGGGGATCTCCTTCTCGGGAACGGGGCTCTTTCGGATCAGGTAGGGCTGAATCTTTTCGTACATCCGCCAGAAGGGGGTCATGTCGACGACCAGATCCCGGATCACCTCGAAATTGGGCAGCGGTTCCAGGATGATCGTGTCGGTGCTGAAGGCGGACACCTGTGTCCGGCAGGCGAGATCGAGCTTGCCGTTGATCACCATCGCACAGGAGCCGCAGACGGCGGACCGGCAGGAGGAGCGGAATGAGAGCGTTCCGTCGATTTCGTCACGGATCCGGATCAGGACCGCCAGCACCGTGAGCCCCGGGATCACACTGATCCGGTAAGTCTCAAAACGGGGCCCGCTTTGCGGATCCTGCGCGTCATACCGGAGAATCTTGAAGGTGTATGCACTTGCCTTGATCAATATTTCCGTCCCCCCCGATCCGTTCTAAAACGGTCAACAATAGATGGCATCGCAAAAAGCTCCAGAGGCAAGGCGCGCGACCCCTGAGGAGTGAGGCGTACCGTTTCGTACGCCGCAACGACGAGGGGGAAAGCGCAACGCCGCATATGGACTTTTTCCGATGCCATCAATATTTTCTCTCCATGGGCTGGTAACGGGTCATGATCACCTCCTTGAAGGAGATGGCCGGTTCGCCGTCGGGACCGATCCTGGCAATCGTGTGCTTCAGCCAGTCCTGATCGTTCCGGGTTTTGAAATCCGTCCGGAAGTGCGCGCCCCGGCTCTCCTCCCGGAGGATCGCCCCCAGGATGATCGTATGGGCGACTTCCAGCATATATTCCTGCTCCAGGGCATTGATCAGCTCGTAATTCATATACCGGACCGCCGAGGAGACGCCGACCCGCGGGTAGCGCTCCTTGAGGCCGATGAGAATTTGCAGCGCCTCCTCCAGCTCTTTGCGGGAGCGGAATATCCCCACCTTTTCGGTCATGGCGATGCCCATCTCCGCATGGATCCGGTAGTACTTCTCCTCCCGGCCGGGTTCCGCAAGCCGCCGGATCTTGGCTTCCACCTCCTCCTTCAGCCGGAGAAGGGGTTTTTCATCCGGGAGGGGGAGGGGGTTTTTCGTCATATCCTCGTCGATCGCCTGCGACGCCAGTTTTCCGAAGACGATGGTCTCCAGAAGCGAGTTGCCGCCCAGGCGGTTGGCGCCGTGGACGCTGACGCAGGAGCATTCGCCGCCGGCATAGAAGCCGCGAACCTCTGAGGCGCACCGTGCGTTGACGTCGATGCCCCCCATGGAGTAGTGCTGGCCGGGTTGGATCGGGATCGGATCGGTGATGGGATCGATGCCCAGAAAATCGATGCTGATGTTCCGGATGCCGGGGAGCCGCTCCAGGATCTTTTTGGCCCCCAGGTGTCGCAGGTCGAGATGGACGTGCTTCCCCAGTGGGTGGTCGAACCCGCGCCCCTCGTTGATCTCCGTCTGGATGCACCGGGAGACGATATCCCGCGGCGCCAGCTCCATCGCGGTAGGGACGTAGCGTTGCATGAAGCGTTCGCCCTGGCTGTTAACCAGGTAGGCGCCTTCGCCCCGGCAGGCCTCCGACATGAGGATGTTGGTGCCGATGAGCGTGGTGGGGTGGAATTGGACGAACTCCATGTCCTTGAGGGGGACGCCCGCCTTGTAGGCCATCCCGATGCCGCCGCCCGTGTTGATCAGCGCGTTGGTGGACTGCTGGAAGACCCGTCCGTAGCCGCCGGTGCCGAAGAAGGTCACCTTCGCCCGGACCGGGATGAGGGTCCCTTTTTGAGTGTCCAGCGCGATGACGCCGTGGCAGAGGCCCTCTTCGATGCACAGCGAGGTGACGAACCATTCCGGATAGATCTTGACCCCTTTTGCGACGGCCCGTTCATAGAGGGTGTTGAGGAGCACATGGCCGGTGATGTCGGCGGAATAACAGGTCCTTGGGTAGCCGGCGCCTCCGAAGGGGCGCTGGGCGATCGTGCCGTCGGGAAAGCGGCTGAAAGGGCATCCCCAGTGTTCCATCTCGTAGACAATCTTGATGCCCTCTTTGCACATGATCTCCACCGCGTCCTGATCGGCCAGGTAATCGCTCCCTTTGACGGTGTCGAAGGTGTGTTTTTCCCAGGAATCGTCCCGGCTCTCGGGATTGTTGGTCAGGGCCGCGTTGAGGCCTCCCTGCGCGGCGATGGAATGGGATCGGGTCGGGTAGACCTTGGAGATCAGTCCCACGTTGAACCGGTCGCACAGGCCGACGGCCGCCCTGAGCCCCGTCAAACCGCCGCCGACAATGAGGATATCGTGATTCAGCATGCCCGTACCCTATGAAAACCGGAAATAGAGAATGATCAACACCGCGGAAATGACGGATGCAGCGACGTTCGATATCCAGAACAACTGCTTCTCCTTGCGGTAACCGAGGTCTATCGCAATCGTTCGGAGACCGTAGATGCTGTGAAAGGTGAAAAGGATCAGAATGAGGACATCCAGAACGGGGTTCCTGTGCAGGCTGAGCGCCCAGTCGGGCTTCTTGTCTTTCGTAAACAGGAAATAGCTGGTCAGGATTTTGATGCCGAAAAGAATGATCAGGGTCACGCCGCTGATGCGGTGGAAAAGCCAGATGAACATACGCCCCCCTGTTTGCTTTCAAGAGCTATGAATGATAAAGAATTCGAGCAACAGCCGGAATACCCTTCCCGATGTTCAACGGGATCATCAACCGTTCGTATTGCGTTCCCCCCCTAACAAGGAATTTATGCCTTGTCAAGAGGAAATCGTCTCCATTTTTCATCCCTCCTGCACCTGTCGGCCGATCCCGCCGGGGGTTTTATGTCCCCGAGGAACGGTTAAACGACTTTCCGGTCTCTCAACTCCTTTATCTGCTCAGGCGAATAATCCAGAAGCTCCGTAAGAATCTCATCGGTATGCTCTCCCAGGTAGGGCGGACGCTTAAATGTCTCTTGTCCGATTTCAGACATCTTGATGGGATTTCCCAGGATTTTCAGCTTCTTGTTGTTCTCGTATTCTACCTCAACCACCATGTTGCGGCTCAAGGTCTGGGGATCGGCAAGGGCCTTGTCGATCGTGTTGATTGGGGCGATAGGGATTCTTTTTTCCAACAATTCCAACCACTCCTCTCCCGTCTTTTCGAGAAAGGCGTTTTCAAGAATCCGGTAGAGTTCCTCCCTGTTTTTGAGCCGATTTTCCCGGGAATTGAATTTTTGATCACGGCTCATATCCGGTTTTCCAATCGCATTGCACAGTTCGGCAAAGATGCTTTCCGTATTCGCGTCAATGACGATCGCAAAGGTCCTGGTCTGGAAAGCCCTGATCGGGTGGGCCGAAACATGGCCCGAACCGACCGGGCGGGCGATTTCGTTTCCGACAAGATAGAACTGGGCTCGATAGGTGAGCAGCGAGGTCTGGCAGTCTACCAGGCTGATATCAATCTGCTGGCCCTGTCCGGTCTTTTCCCTTTGATACAGAGCGGCCAGGATCCCCTGGGACGCAAACACCCCCCCGCTCAGATCGCCCATCGGTGCGCCCATTCTCACCGGCATTTGTTCCGGTTCCCCGGTATAGCTCATGATCCCGCCTCTTGCCTGGATCACCAGATCGAAGGCCGGCCGATCCTTGAAAGGACCTGTTTGACCGTATCCGGAGATGGAGCAACAGATGATGCGAGGATTGATATTCTTCAGGGCATCGAAATCAATCCCCAATTTTTTCACCACCCCGGGTCTGAAATTGTCGATCACCACATCGGATATTTTTACCAAATCGCAGAATATTTTCTTCCCCTGTTCGCTTTTCAAATCGAGGGTCATGCTTTTCTTGTTTCTGTTCATCGCAATAAAGTAGGCCGATTGACCCTCAAAAAAGTGGGGAGGCATCTCTCTCGATGATTCGCCGATCCCAGGTTTTTCGATCTTGATGACCTCCGCCCCCAGGTCCCCCAAAATCAACGTGCAATAGGGACCCGCCATAATCAGTGTCATATCAAGGATCCGTACGTTCGATAATGGTAAGCTCATTCGCGGATAGTCCCCCTTTGCCAGGTTAGCGCCGATAAGATACGGCTTTTTGATGCCGGATTTATAGGATGAACGGCACTGCGTGTCAAGAACAAGAGTGAAATCATCCAGCCCCACCCGGTTCCCTTCAGCGTAGCCGGTGTGGGCATCATCGACCGCAATCCGGACAAGAAAGGTCGTTGATCCCCCTCTATTACCTGTGATAAAGATCCGCCTACAGTAAAGAGGTGAAAAGGAGATCGTGTGAGCCAAAAACTGGATCCATTTTTTGAACCCCGCAGCGTCGCGGTGATCGGGGCGACCGCGGGCCGCCACAAACCGGGCAATGATATCCTTCTGAACATCGAGGCCAACGGTTACGCGGGAGAACTTTACCTCGTCAATCCCAAGGGCGGCGAGATCCTGGGGAAGAAGGTCCACCGTTCCATCGACGATCTTCCCCCGGGGATCGATCTCGCTGTGATCATCCTCCCCGCGATACAAAATCCTCAGGCGATCCGAGCATGCGCGGCCAGGGGAATCCGCGCGATCGTGCTCGCCGCCGGGGGGTTTTCCGAAGTGGACGAGGAGGGGCGGCTCCTGCAGGCAGAACTCGAAGCGGTTGTGAAGGAGACGGGCGTCCGGGTGATCGGGCCGAACACCTCCGGGGTGACCTCCACCCCGTTTGATTTTACGTCGAGTTTTTTCCCGTTGGGGTACGTCCCAAGGGGTCCCATTTCCTATATCGCCCAGACGGGCAACTTCGCCACGCACACGATGCGCTATATCGCCACCGCGGAGCACTTCGGCGTGGCGCGCGTCGTCGGCATCGGCAACAAGGTCGATGTGGATGAGAGCGACGTTCTCGAATATTATGCAACGGACCCGGAGACCGAGGCCATTTTCGTCTATCTGGAGAGCATGAAGAGTCCGAGGCGTTTTCTTGAGATCGCGCGGGAGACGACCCGGCGCAAGCCGATCATCATGCTGAAAGGGGGAAGCACCGAGGGCGGTTCACACGCGGCGGGCGCGCACACCGCCGCGCTGGCCTCCGATGACCGCATCATCGACGGGGCGTTGAAACAGGCAGGCATTGCCCGGATTTACAAGTATTCCCATCTGATCCTCGCGGCGAAGGCCCTCGCCGTGATGCCGCTTCCAAGGGGAAACCGCATCAGTTATCTGGCGCCTTCGGGCGCCATGCTCGTGACGATGACCGACCTGTGCCAGAAGTACTGGAACCTCGAGGTGCCGGCCCTGGAGGAATCGACCCGCAGGCGCCTGCAGGAGATCAGCCCGCCCTACATCCGGATGCGCAATCCCGTGGACATCTGGCCGTCGGCCATCGTGCACGGGATCGAATTCGCCTACCGGGAGGGGATGGAGGCGGTTTTGAAGGATCCCCGGATCGACGCCGTGGTTCCGATTCTGATGATCACCGACGAGACCGGGGTTCCCGACCTCCAGTTTATTGTGGATCTCGCCCGGAGATATCCGGAAAAACCGGTCTATGTCACTTTCAGTGCGGAAAAAAAGCATATGGAGGCCGCCAAGGCGTTTCTGGAACCGAGGGGCGTGCCGACCTTCCCGATGATCGAGGAGCCGTTCGAGGTTCTTTCGATCCTGGCGCAGTGCCGGAAATATATGGATCGCACTTGAAGGAGACCGATTCGCCATGACTGAAACAGAGATGATCATCAACTCGGCCAGGGAGCAGAACCGCACGACCCTTTCGGAATTTGAAAGCGCCCGGCTTCTGGCGGCTTTCGGCATCCCGACCGTAAACGGGCTTCTGGCATGGAATCTTGAAGAAGCGAAGAAGGCGGCTCTGGGCATCGGATATCCGGTGGTGTTGAAATTGTGTTCTCCGGAGGTGAGCCACAAGACCGAAGGCGGGATGGTCGCATTGGATCTGCGCGATGAGGTGGACCTGGAGCGCGCCTTTCGCCGGATCAGTGGATCGTCGCCGGTGAAGGATGCGGCCTGCCTTGTCCAGCAGATGGTCAAAGGGGGGCGCGAGCTGGTGATCGGAATGGTCCGCGACCCCCAGTTCGGCCCCTGTGTGATGTTCGGACTGGGCGGGATATGGACCGAAATCCTGGGCGATGTAACCTTTCGCCCGGCCCCGCTTGGTGAATCGGATGCGCTGGAGATGTTGACGGAGATCCGCGGAAGCAGGATTCTCGGCGCCGTCCGGGGGATGGAGGCGGTGAACCTGGATGCGCTGGTGCAATGCCTGATCGCCCTGGGCAAGATCGGCATCGCGCATGAAGAAATTCAGGCGATCGATGTAAATCCGTTGATTATACGGGGAAGCCTTCCGGTTGCCGTCGACGCGCTGGTGATCCTGAAGGGGGGACAGGATCGATCGGAGTCCTGACAAGAAGAGACGCCATGGAACTCTGGGATGTTTTTGAAAGGCGCAGAACCGTTTGTCAGTTTCTTTCCCCCACTCAACCGGATGAGCCTATTTTGCCTTCAGGATCTCCTGGACGCGCCGGCCGATCTCGGCGGGATTCTTCTCCACCAGCACGCCGGCCCGCTCCAAAGCTTTGAACTTCTCTTCGGCGGTTCCTTTTCCACCGGAGATGATTGCACCGGCGTGGCCCATCCGCCGTCCGGGGGGGGCCGTCCGTCCGGCGATGAATGAGACCACCGGTTTCGTCACGTTCGCCCGGATGAACTCGGCCGCCTCTTCCTCCGCCGTGCCGCCGATTTCGCCGATCATCACGATCGCCTCCGTCTGCGGATCCGCCTCGAAACGCGCCAGGATGTCGATGAAGCCGGATCCGACGATCGGATCGCCGCCGATCCCGACGGAGGTGCTCTGCCCGATCCCGAGGCCCGTCAACTGCCAGATCGCCTCGTAGGTCAGGGTCCCGCTGCGCGAAACCACGCCGACGTTTCCCTGTTTGTGGATGAAGTTGGGCATGAAGCCGACCTTTCCCACACCGGGAGTCGTGATCCCCGGACAGTTCGGGCCGATCATCCACGCGCCCGAACCCTTCAGGGCCTGTTTGACCCGGATCATCTCGGCAACGGGAACGCCCTCGGTCATGCAGACGATCAGACCGATTCCGGCCTCGATCGCCTCGAAGATCGCATCCGGCGTGAACGCCGCCGGGGTGTAGATTCCGGAAACATTGGCCCGCTCTTTTTGGACGGCGTCGGCGACGCGGTCATAGACGGGAATGCCGTCCAGCGCCGTCCCCCCCTTGCCGGGCGTGACGCCGGCCACGACCCTCGTGCCCAGCTTCACCGACTCGCGGGTGTGAAAGCTTCCCTCCGAACCCGTGATCCCCTGAACGACGACGCGTGATTGGTCGTTAAGCAATATGGCCATCGGAATTTCTCCTGTCTCTTCTCCTATGCGACCAGGGCTACGGCCTTCTCGGCCGCTTCGTAGAGGCCGTCCGCCACTGTGAACCGGAGCCCCGATTCTATCAGCATCCGCCGCCCTTCCTCCACATTGGTTCCCTGGAGCCGGACCACCATCGGCAGTGTCATTTCGCTCTTTTGGGCCGCCAGGATGAGCCCGGCGGAGACGCGGTCGCACCGGAGGATCCCGCCGAAGATGTTGACGAGGATGCACTTCACGTTCGGGTCGGCGCCCAGGATCCAAAATGCCTTCTCGATCTGCTCCGCAGATGCGCCGCCCCCCACGTCCAGGAAGTTCGCGGGCTCTCCCCCCGCCATCTTGATCATGTCCATCGTCGTCATCGCGAGCCCCGCGCCGTTGACCATGCAGCCGACGTTTCCGTCCAGCTTGATGTAGTTCACGCCGGTGTTCCTGGCGGCGACCTCCAACGGCTCCTCCTCGTCCGGATCCCGCAGTTCCCGAATCTCCGGATGGCGGTAGAGCCCGTCATCGTCGAAATTGATCTTCGTGTCGAGGGCCAGCAGACGGCCCTCATCGGTAATCGCCAGCGGGTTGATCTCCAGCAGCGAGCAGTCCTTCTCTATGAACAGCCGGTAGAGGTTCCGGACGATCTCCGTGAATGGTTTTTGCTGCTCCGCATTCAGCCCCAGCGCGGCGGAGAGCTTGCGTGCCTGAAACGGACTGAACCCCACCACGGGGTGGACCGCGCATTTGACGATCCTCTCCGGGGTCTTAGCCGCCACCTGTTCGATATCCATGCCGCCCGCCTCCGAGGCCATGAACACCACGCACTCCTTGCCCCGAGAACGGTCGACGACCAGGCTCAGGTAGAGCTCCTTCCGGACGGCGGAAGCCTCTTCCACCAGAACCTTGCGCACCTTTTTCCCTTCCGGTCCCGTCTGGTGGGTTACGAGCTGCATCTCGAGAATCGTCCGGGCGGCTGTAAATGCCTCGTCCGGCGTGGCCGCCGGTTTGATGCCGCCACCCTTGCCCCGTCCGCCCGCATGGATCTGCGCCTTGACGACGGTTTTTCCACGGAGCGCTTCGGCCGCCTTGCGCGCCTCGTCCGGCGTTGAGGCCGCACTTCCACGGGGCACCGGGATCCCATATTCCGCCAGGAGCTGCTTTGCCTGATACTCATGGATCTTCATCGGTTACCTCCAGCGGACCGGTTCTCCCTTCTCATACTGCGGATACAGGAATAACGCGAGCCGCGGTATTGTCCGGGGTTATTTTGATGGGAAAGGACCATGGGGACAGGTTTGGCGCAGGCAGCTTCAGTTGCAAAGTCCTTCGGTCAGTTTCAGCCCCAGATCGAGGGCCTGCCGGTTCATGTCGAGAAAACTTTTGGGGATCTGCGTTTCGAGCACCTTGATGATGGATTCCGGCCTCACCAGTTTTGTCAGTCCGATCACGGCGCCCAGCATGCAGATGTTGAAAACGATCGGCCGGCCGATCTTCTCCATCACGGTATCGTACATCGGCAGCTCCACCTGCCGCGCATCCACCTTCTTGCCCAGCTTGACATAACGGCTGTCGGTCATAAAAAGACCACCCGGACGGAGGATGGAAAAATAATTTGCATACGCCTGTTGCGTCAGACAAACCAGCACATTGGGCTGGAGCACCTTCGGGAAGTGGATCGGGGACTCGGCAATGATGACGTCGGAACGGGTGGCGCCGCCCCGCGCCTCCGGACCGTACGATTGGGACTGAACGGCCACAAGATTTTCATACAACGCGGCAGCCTCGGCCAGGATGATCGCCGCCGTGATCACTCCCTGGCCTCCCGAACCGGAAAATACCATCCTGCATCGCTCCATGGTCACTACCCCTTCATCGCCCGCTCGTAAAATATTTGCAAAAACCTTTAATGTTGGACGGCTTCGTAAAAAGCCTGCAGGCAAGGCGCGCGAACCCTGAGGAGTGAGGCGTACTTTGGTGTACGTCGCAACGACGAAGGGTGAAGCGCAACGCAGCATCCGGGCTTTTTACGAAGCCGTCTTCATCGCCCGCTCAATGATCTTCTGATACTCTTCACAGTACTCCGGCATCTCCTTCTTCACGAAAACCCCCCGTTCGATCAGCGACGGGTTCTCCTGTTTCGCCTTGGAACCGAGAGGCGTGGTTATGGTCTTCAACTTCTCCATCATGTCCACCGCGCTCCCCTCCTTGTTCTTTCTGCCGAAGTAGGTCGGACAGGGCGACATCACCTCGACGACCGAAAATCCCTTGTGACAAATCGCCTCCTCCAGGATGTCGGCCAGTTGCAGCACGTGATAGGCGGTGGCGCGCGCCACATAGGTGGCCCCTGCCGCCGTCGCCATGTTGACCACGTCGAATTCCTGGTCGATATTCGTATATGGGGCCGTCGTGGCCAGGGTGCCGTACCCCGACAACGGCGAATACTGCCCGCCTGTCATTCCGTAAGTCCGGTTGTTCATCACGATCGCCGTCATGTCGATGTTCCGCCGGCAGGCATGGATGAAGTGGTTTCCACCGATCGACAGCGCGTCGCCGTCTCCCATCGGCACCAGCAGCGTAAGCTCCGGACGGCTCATTTTCACGCCGATGGCAAACGCCAGCGCCCGCCCGTGTATCGTGTGCAGCGTATGAAAATCCAGGTATCCCGCAATCCGCGACGAACAGCCGATTCCCGACACCATCACGATCTCGTTTTTCTTCAATCCCATATTCTCGATGGCGCGCAGCAGACCGTTCAAAACGATGCCGTGCCCACAGCCCGGACACCAGATATGCGGAAAAAATCGCTCCCGGATATAGTTCCCCACGGCCATGTCAGACTCCTTTACCCTGGATCAGTCTCAGAATGTTGCGGATGTCGACCGGCGTAATCATGACCCCGTCCACCCGGTTGGATAAAAAGACCCGCTCCGGATTTTCCACCGACTCCCGGACCGACTGCAAGACCTGACCCATGTTCATCTCCACTACGACCACGTAACGGGCGTTCTTTGACTTTTCCCGCACCAGGGCCGACGGAAACGGCCACAATGTCTGCAGCTCCAAGAGCCCGATCCGCTCTCTATGCTTGCGGCGGTCCGCCACCACGTGCAACGCCGAACGCGCCGATGATCCGTACGAAATCAGCAGGATCTCCGCGTCATCGACAAAATACTCATGGTAGCGCGTCACCTCGTCCACATGGCTCTCGATCTTGTCCACCAGGTGCCTCAAAAGCTCGTGAACCACCTCCGGCTTCTCCGAGGGGAATCCCCACATGTCGTGGAACAGGCCCGTCACGTTGTAGCGGTGCACCCCCCCGAAGTCCGACATCGGCAGACGGCCGTCCTCGCGCGGCAGATAGGGGTGATAGTCCACCCCCTCCCGTACCGATGTCTTCAGCCGTTCGACCAGCGGGATCTCCCCGGGTTCCGGGATCTGCAACCGTTCCCGCATGTGGCCGACCACTTCGTCGAACAGCAGAATCACCGGCGTCCGGTAGGTCTCCGAAAAATTGAAGGCGTCCACCGTGACCGCAAAGACGTCCTGATGGTTCGACGCCGTGAGCGCGATAATCGAATGGTCCCCATGCACGCCCCACCTTGCCTGGTTCACGTCCCCCTGGCTTACCTTCGTCGGCAACCCCGTCGAGGGGCCTCCCCGCTGCACATCAACGATAACGCAGGGGATCTCCGCCATGATCGCGTATCCCAGCGCCTCCTGCATCAGCGAGAAACCCGGACCGCTCGTTGCCGTCAGCACCTTGCGACCGGTCAAAGAGGCGCCGATAATCGCACAGACCGAGGCAATCTCGTCCTCCATCTGCATGAACATCCCGCCCTTCTGGGGCAGGCGCACCGACATCAGCTCTGCGATCTCCGTCGAGGGGGTGATCGGATACCCTGCAAAGAAATCCAGCCCGGCGTACAGAGCCGCCTCCACGCAGGCCTCATTCCCCTGGACAAACCTCAATTTGCCGCCCATATCAATCCTGCTCCGTCTGTACCTCGATCGCCAAATCCGGGCACCTCAACTCGCAGAGCTTGCAGCAAATGCAATCCTGCGGCCTTGCCGCCACGACCTTATCCTGATCATCCAGTTCCAAAACCTTCTTGGGGCAAAAATGGACGCAGATTCCGCACCCCTTGCACCAGTCCCGGTTGATCACATGTCCCTTCAGTTTCAACTTCGCCATAATTCTTCCTGCCCTGTCTTGATCCGAAGAGGGGGATATTCCTGTTGTCCAACATCCTCCGTGACCGATGTATAGAAGAACTATTCCTCCCTGTCAACTGGATTTTGGACCATTGAACGGATCTCTGTTGATGGCATCAACCGGGATTGAATGGCGTTTGCGGTGGATGATGGGCCGGCAAATGTTTGCGTTTTTACGGAACATCGGTATATTGGAAAGCCACGGTTCGAACAAAACGCCAACGACCATCTCCGGCAGACGCTCGACGCCCTGCCTTTCAATTCCCCGATGCAATCCCCGATTGCCACATCGACCGTTTTCGACTATCCTGCCGCTCGAAAACAGGGGGAAAACCATGATGAACCGGGTGATCATAAGCCCCGCGACCTATGACAGCAACACCCTCCGGCCCTTGATCTTCCAGATGATGGAGGCGATGGGGGGAGAAAAGATCGGGCGCGGCTGCCGCGTTCTGATCAAACCGAACCTCCTCTCACCGGCGCTGCCGCGACAGGCGGTTCTCACCCATCCCGCCGTCGTCCGGGCCGTCGTGGAGTATTGCAACGAGCGGGGCGTCCGTCCTCTTGTCGCGGACAGCCCCGCGATGGGCGGCTTCGATCTGCTTCTCCGGATGAGCGGGATCCGGGACGCCCTCGGCGGCCTCAACTGCGAATGCCGGCCGTTTCAGCGTTCCGTCCGGGTCGACATCGGCGAACCGTTCGGAGCGATCGAGCTTGCCGAAGAGGCCGTCCGCGCGGACATCATCGTGAACCTCCCCAAGCTCAAGACCCACAGCCAGATGCTCCTGACCCTCGCCGTCAAGAACCTCTTCGGCTGCGTCGTCGGCTACCGGAAGCCCGAGTGGCACATGCGGGCCGGCGTCGATCGGCAGGTGTTTGCCCGGCTCATCGCCCGGATCGGCATGACCCTCCGCCCGGCCTTCAACATCCTCGACGGCGTTCTGGCGCTGGAGGGGCAGGGACCGGGTACAGGCGGCGTTCCGCGCGAACGGGGTCTCCTGCTGGCCGGAGGCGATCCCTTCGCGCTCGATCGGACCGTCTGCCGGATGGTCGGCCTCGACCCGGAACAGTCGCCGGTCCTGAAGGCCGCCCGGGAGATGGGTTTCCCCGCACCGGAGGCGGAGATCGACGGATCGCTCCCTGAAATCCGGGATTTTCGTCTCCCGAACCTCACCTCCCTGATCTTCGGACCGAGGTTCCTGCAGGGATGGGTCCGGCGGCAGCTCCTCCAGCGGCCCGTCTGCGATCCCGCCCTCTGCCGGCTCTGCGGAGAGTGCTGGAAGATCTGCCCGGCCCGGGCGATCACCTCGGCGGCGAAGCCGCTTTGCTTCGACTACGACCGGTGCATCCGCTGCTACTGCTGCATCGAGGTGTGCCCCTTCGGCGCGCTCCGAACCATGGAACCGCTTGCCGGAAAGATCGTCCGCGGCGCAGCCTCCCTCATCCTCCCCCCGGGCACGACGAGATAAAACTTTTATCTTTTGCCCATTTCATGTTAGCAATACAAAAATCCAAAAGATAAGGGGCTTTTCAACGTGGCCGGGAGTGAAGGGGCATGGTAGAGAATTTCGTCGGCGGCTTATCCGCCTATCTGCAGGAATCGGTTTTCCTGTCCTTTCTGGCCGTATATCTGGGAGGGGTGCTGATCAGCTTCACCCCATGCATCTACCCGGTCATCCCGATCACCGCCGCCTGCATCGGCGCCGGCGCCGTCGGCGGCTCGAAAGGCCGCGCATTCTTCCTCTCCGTGATTTACGTGCTGGGCATGGCCTTGACCTACACGATTCTCGGAGCGGTTGCAGCGCTTTCCGGAAAGCTGTTCGGACAGGTTCAGAGCAATCCCTGGACCTATTTCATTATCGGAAATATCTGCATTCTCATGGGATTGTCGATGTTCGGCCTTTTCGCTTTCTCCGTCCGGACACCGGCATTCATCACACGGGCGCGGTCTGAAAAAGGGACGGCGGGACTTGCCGGCGTTTTTGGGGTCGGGGCGGCCTCGGGCCTGGTCATGGGTCCCTGCACGGCGCCGGTCCTCGCCGTGATCCTCAGCTACGCGGCGACCCGGCAAAACGTGGCCTTAGCCTCCGGCCTGCTGTTTGTCTTCGCATGCGGCATGGGAACCCTGCTGCTGCTGGTCGGGACATTCGCCGCACTCCTGGCCGGCATCCCCAAGTCCGGCGTATGGATGGTCCGGATCAACCGGCTCTTCGGCTGGATCCTGCTGGGAGTGGGAGAGTATTTTCTGATCCAGGCCGGCATGCTCTGGTTTTAATAAAAAACACCAAGGAGAACCCATGGTTTATGTCCATCACTGGAAAAAAGTTCTGATCATCGCAGCCCTGGCGGCTGCATGCCATCTTTTCATTCCAGCAGACGTTTCTTCCGCACCGAAGCCGCGTGAAGCCGCGAAAACGGCCATTACGGAGAAGGCCCCGGATTTCATCCTTACGGACCTGAACGGCCGGAAATTCCGTTTGGGCGATTTCAAGGGGAAACAGCCGGTCCTGATCATCTTCAGCGCGACCTGGTGCGGCTTCTGCAAGGAGGAGATCCCCCATTTCAAAGCGCTCCACGCGACCTATGCGAAGCAGGGTCTGGAGATCGTGAACATCGATATCCAGGAATCGCGGGAGAAGGTGGCCAAGTTCACAGCCAAATATGGTCTCCCCTACCGCGTGCTTCTGGACGAAGATGGCGACGTGGCCGGCATCTATGACATCCCGGGCGTCCCCTCGATGGTCCTTGTCGACCAAAACGGGAACATCCTCTGTCGCCAATGCACCAAAATCGAGCCTCTCCTGGAGGCGATCCTGAAAAAGAAGTAAGGAGGTCCTATGAGTGTACTCATCCATTTTTCGATGTTCCCGACCGACAAGGGAACGAGCGTCAGCCCCTATGTCGCAAAATCCGTGCGAATCATCCGGGAGAGCGGCCTTCCCTACAAGCTGGGTCCGATGAGCACGGCCATCGAAGGGGAGTGGGAGGAGGTCATGGGGGTGGTGGATCGCTGCTTCCGGGAGCTCCGGAAGGAGTGCGGCCGGATCTACATGACGGTCCAGGCCGACTACCGCGAGGGGGCGGTGAACCGGATCGAGGGGAAGATCAAATCGGTGGAAGAGAAGCTGTAAGGTTCCTGGGAAATTGTCTCACAGACTGTGGGACAGCTTCAAAACGAGGTGATAAAAAGAAGTAAAACTGGCGCATGGCAAAGACAATTAATCTATGGGATTATGCCATCCTTTTATCTGAATAACCGTTGTCAATTCCACTTCAAGTGCGCGGAAGGCTGAAAGTGTCTGTAACGCTTGGAAGTCATCGATGAACTGCGAAACCAGATGAGCATGTTTTTCCGGTTTCCGCTTTTTCAGATGGGTCCCTGAAAGCCCGCTCGCCTCTCGAATCAGAGAGAAGAGACGCTCCTTTGGGTCAGGAAGAGATTCAACAGTACCGATTGCCGGCAGCCGCAGAGGCATTCTGCCATTTGGATTCGAGGCCGCTTTACGAATCGCCCTTTCATCAATAAGGAACCATGCTTCCTGCATCCGCACGGGGATTACACAGACAGCCGGAGGGTTGGTTTGTCCAGCAAGCGCGGCAGTAATCTCCCTTTTCCGAGACTCGAAAGGTTGATTTTCAGCGTCGCGATGGATGAAGAGAAGATCAGCGTCGTCCTGATTTTTTCCATCAACTCTCTCGGTGGATGTGGAAGCCTGCGCAGGTCGGCCCATTGGGAATGAATGGCGTAATTAGGACATTGGCGGTGCAATAGCCAGTCGAGAACCGGCATGAGCATTTTGTCCGAGCTACCGTCGGAAAGTAACACGTAGCTGATTCCATTCATTGTGGCCCCTCCGCGAAGGGAAGCATCGGCTGCATGTCGTTGCGGTCGATTACCCTCCGTTTTCTGGCGCCGTCGGCTTTTTTGCGCGTCATTGCATAATATGGTTCCGGCGCTGTAAGCGTGACCGGATTAAGATATGCCAACAGTTCACCTCTGGAAACGATATGGGGTTTTTCCTTCTCCGGTGCCTTGAGCCTCCAATTATCGGAAAGACAGCAAAAACGGGCAGCTTTAAATCGTATGCCGTTTTTTATCATTTCTGTGCGCTCGGCAACAAGGAGACTTTCATCGGGTATTTGCGCCACTACGGCAGGGGAATGGGTGTTAATGATTACTTGTCGGAGCGGATTGTCCGGCCCGATGGGTTCATCGACATCGGTGGCAATATCCCCCAACAGATTCAACATTGCCGGGATACGCTCCGGGTGGATGCCATTCTCCGGCTCTTCCAGGCAGATTAGGCCTGAGCTTTCCGTGTCCAGTTCCAGGACACCCAAAGCGAGAAATCGTAGTGTCCCGTCGGAAAGTGAGCGGGCGGAATGGGGAGTTCCGTCCCTTCCCGTTAGCATCACAGTCAGAAGCTCCCGTTTTTCATCATAATCAACGGATACGTCACGCACGTCATCGATCAATTCGGTAAGCCGATTGGACAACTGAGCATAAACTCTTGTAGATAAAATATCTGTTCCGTTCCGTTCAACACCTTCCGGTTCAATGGTTTGTTTTGTTTTCGGCAGATGGTAAAGAGTTGCGGCCAAGTGTACCCCATTCGCCCCCATCTTTGTCGGAGCTGTTATTTCGTCGGGATTGCGAAGTGCTGCCGGTTCAAGTTGCAACAAACGCCACGACTGCATTTCCCTCTTTGCCATCAACGCTGTTGGATTTTCAGCGGCGTTAACGGTAGATAGCACCGTTCTCGGCAGAGTCGCGGCAGAGATTAACCTTGGTCTTCCGCCACCTTCTCCGTCTGCGTGGAGTTTTATGATTCGTTCTTTTCCTTCCCCTTCCGTAGAGATGAACGCACCACCACTTCTTCTTCCTCTTACGGCACTTTTGCGCCAACTGGTAGCTTTATGATCGAAAAGAAGATGCCTGGAAGCATCACCAAGGTTGATATGTGCAAGCTCCTCGTGAAGGAGTTCCAGACTTCCCGATTTTTCTGCCCGGTAACCAATCTTTATCAGATAGCGAAGAAAGGTGATTTTTGCCTTTGCCGATTGGCCGAGGTCATCAAATCCCTTTTCAGGAACGATCATCTCCGCCTCGAAAGTCATTTCGTTATCGTAAGTGTTGCCGACACGGTGAAAGAGACTGTGTATGTCCGAGGAGCGCCCTTCCTCGTCGCGCACTGATTTTGCAGCATCGAGCAGAGGCTTTTCCGCAAGGGCGCTTAAAAACATTATCGCATCAAACAGGTTTGATTTTCCCACCCCATTGGCTCCCGCAATACAGGTAAAAGGACCGAATCGAACATCTATGTCGACGAGGTTCTTGAAGCCGTTTACTTTCAATCGGGTCAACATACTGCGCCTCCTTACTCTTG
>CAYSSF010000037.1:0-24256 GCA_964433455.1 uncultured Syntrophaceae bacterium | reverse complement strand
GGTCGTCTTCGACGGCCTCTACGAGATCTTCAACGGCTACCACATGGGGTTCACGGCGGAGAACATCGCCGCCCGCTGCGGGATCACCCGCCGCGAGCAGGATGAACTGGCGCTCATAAGCCATCAGCGGGCGCGCGCCGCCATCGCGAGCGGCGCGATCGACGACGAGATTGTCCCGGTGATGATTCCTTGCAAGCGGGGTGAGCCGATCGCCTTCCGGACCGATGAGCGGCCGATGGACACCTCGCTCGAAAAGCTGGCCAGACTCGCGCCCGCCTTCAAGAAGGAAGGGGGAACGGTCACCGCCGGAAACGCCTCCGGGATCAACGACGGCGCCGCCGCGGTCGTCGTCATGGCGGCGGACAAGGCCAAAGAGCTGGGCCTCAAGCCGCTCGCCCGGATCAAGGGGTATGCGGCGGGCGGCGTCGATCCCGCCTATATGGGGCTGGGACCGATTCCGGCGACGCGGAAGCTTCTCGGCAACCTGGGTCTCACGATCAAGGACATCGACCTGGTCGAGCTGAACGAGGCCTTCGCGGTCCAGGCGATCGCCTGCATGCGGGAGCTTGAGATCGATCTCGACAAATGCAACCTGAACGGCAGCGGCATCTCGATCGGCCACCCGGTCGGCTGCACCGGCGCCCGGATCACCTACAGCCTTGCCGTGCAGCTTCAAAAACGAGATCTCAACCTCGGGCTCGCAACGCTTTGCATCGGCGGCGGTCAGGGAATGGCGATCCTCCTCGAACGGGTATAGGGAAAAAGGGACTCTGTCCCCTGACTTCGGTCAGAAGGAAGGGATGAAGGCCTTTCTGGAGAAGAGAAAACCGGCATTCACCGGCAGGTAAAAGATGCCATCGGATTCCCATTCAACCAAATAGGAGGATCCCCATGAATTTCGCACCGACGGAAGAACAGAAGATGGTTCGGGAGATGGTCCGGAAATTTTCGGAAACACAAATCAAACCGATCGCAGCGGAACTGGACCGGACCCATCGCCACCCGGAAGAGATCTGCCGGCAGTTGGGCGAGATGGGGCTCATGGGGGTCGCCGTGCCGACCGAATACGACGGCGCCGGGATGGACAACGTCACCTATGTGATGGCGCTGATCGAGATCTCGAAGGCCTGCGCGAGCTGCGGCGTCATCGCTTCGGTCAACAACAGCCTCTACGGCTACCCGGTGAGGGCCTTCGGCACGGAGGAGCAGAAGAAAAAATTCCTCGCCCCCGTGGCGGGCGGAAAGGTGGAGGGATGCTACGCGCTGACGGAATCCGCCGCCGGCTCCGACGCCGCCGCGCTGAAGTGCCGGGCGGAACTGAAAGGGGACCGGTATATCGTAAGCGGCGTGAAGAGCTTCATCACCAGCGGCAACGTCGCCCGTTACTGCGTGCTGGCGGCGACGACCGATCCCGCCCGCGGCTACAAGGCGATCATCAACCTGATCGTCGACCTGAAGAACACCCCGGGATTCCGCGTCGGCAAGGTTGAGGAGAAGATGGGAATCCTCGCCTCCGGAACCGCGGAGCTGATCTTCGTGGAGGCGGAGGTGCCCGCGGAAAACCTGCTCGGAAAGCCGGGGCAGGGGTTCAAGCAGATGCTCTCCGGCCTCGACGCCGGAAGGATCGGGATCGGCGCCCAGGCCTGCGGGATCGGCCGGGCGGCCCTCGAGGACGCCGTCGAATACTCGCGGGAGCGGATCCAGTTCGGCAAGCCGATTGCGACCTTCCAGGCGATCCAGTTCAAGTTGGCCGACATGGCGACCGAACTCGACGCGGCGGAGCTGATGCTGCTCCGGGCCGCATGGCTCGAGGACAACGACCTCGACTTCGAGAAGGAGGCGGCGATGGCCAAGTATTACGCCTCCGACGTGGCGATGCGGGCGGCGATCGAGGGGGTCCAGATCTTCGGCGGCAACGGCTACATGAAGGAGTACCCCGCCGAACGCCACATGCGCGACGCGAAGATCTGCCAGATCTACGAGGGGACGAACGAGATCCAGCGGGTCGTCGTCGCCCGTAAGCTGATCGGGTTGCGGTAACTCAATCCTTTTTGAGTGTAAAGAGTGGGTCGGGTCAAAAGCCCATGCAGCTTGATTTCTTCATCCAGTTCCTTTGGGTCGATCTCTTTGCTCGGGAACACGAAATCCGGTCTGGATGGCATCGTTTCAGTCCCAAGACTTCTCCTTTCGTTAACCAGATTATTTTCTGAGGGGAAGGATGCCACACCGTTTTGATGAAAAATCGATCCTGCATTTGCTGTCCATCGTCATCATCAGATTTCTCAAGAATCCGATTCTGGTAAATTGTTGTTGAAAAATGAAAATATAGGGGGTATAGTTCCTCAAAATATGATTAATTTATGGAGTGCCTATGGCAGAATTAATCGACCGATTCCTGAAGCTTGATTCATTTCTTGTCCCCGGCAAGGCGCTGATCTTATACGGACCTCGCAGGGCTGGTAAAACAACGCTGCTCAAATCATATCTGGATTCCTGTGGTCTGCGATACCGTTTGGAAACTGGTGACGATGTCCGCATCCGCAATCTGCTCGGTTCGGGCGATTTGAAGCAGATTCTTGCATTTGCCGAGGGATTCGAGTTGGTGGCAATTGACGAGGCACAGCAAATTCCGGACATCGGCATGGGGCTGAAAATCCTGGTCGACCATCTTCCCGCTCTCCGGATCATCGCCACCGGCTCTTCATCCTTCGACCTGGCCGGGGCAATCGGAGAACCACTCACCGGGCGAAAGCGGACCCTTACGCTTTTCCCAATCAGCCAGATGGAGTTGAAGCGGAAATTCAACAATTACGATCTGCGCCAGCGGTTGGAGGAATATCTTGTTTACGGCTCGTATCCGGAAACGGTTATGGCAGACGGAAGAAAAGAAAAGATCGAACTGCTGGAGGAACTGGTCGGTTCTTATCTGTTGAAAGATGTATTGGCAATGGACCGTGTTCGCTCATCCCGCACGCTTTTGGATCTCCTGAAACTGATCGCCTTTCAGGTAGGGAGCGAAGTATCCCTGAATGAATTGGCCACCCAAGTCAAGCTGGATGTGAAAACAGTCAGCCGACATCTGGATATCCTGGAAAAGGCTTTCGTCATTGTTCGGCTGGGGGGGTTCAGCCGCAATCTGCGCAACGAGGTGACCAGCAAGGCAAAATACTACTTCCTGGACAGCGGGATTCGCAACGCCATCATCGGCCAGTACAACCTGCTTGACTCCCGCAATGACACCGGCGCGTTGTGGGAGAACTTCATCGTAGCCGAACGACTGAAAAAACGATCGTACACCGGGATATACGGCAATATTTATTTTTGGCGTACATACGATGGGAAAGAGATTGACTATGTAGAAGAGCGCGATGGCGGGTTGTTCGGTTTCGAGTGTAAATGGTCCATGAAGAAGAGGGACAAGCCACCGAAAAAATGGCTGGAGTCCTATCCGGGTGCAACTTTTGAACTGGTTACACCGGACAACTATCTAGATTTCGTAGGATAAGAAACCATCGACAACCCTTTTCCTCCTTCTCAGATACCTCCGCCGAGCACCCTGTAGAGCGTGACCTGATTGACAATCCCGGCAAGCTGGAGGGCGATCAGTCCCTGCCGCGCGCCATAGAGGGAGCGTTGCGCATCGAGGACGCCCAGGTAGCTGTCGATTCCCTGGATATAGCGCATCTGTGAGAGTCGGTACGTTTCCGCAACGGCGTCGACCAGCGATTGCTGCGCCGCGATCCGCCGGTTCACCGTGCCCCGCACGGCCAGTGCATCGGCCATTTCCCGAAAAGCCGTCTGGATCGCCTTTTCGTATTGGGCCACGGATATCTCCCGTTCCACTTTCGTCACGTCGTACGCCGACCACATGCGGGCATCGAAAATCGACAGGCCGATCTGCGGCGCGAAACTCCATGTGCCCTGTCCGGATTGGAACAGTCCGGAGAGATCGGCGCTTGCGGTTCCGATCGCGGTCGTCAGCGAGATGCGCGGAAAGAAAGCCGCACGGGCGGCGCCGATATTGGCGTTGGCCGCCTTGAGCCGATGTTCCGCCGTCAACACATCCGGTCGACTCAGAAGCTGTTCGGAGGAGAGGCCGGGGGAGATCTCTTTGAGAGAGGCGACGCTGTCCAACGCCGCCGGCAGGAGCGCCGGCGGCACCGGAGATCCAACCAGGAGATTCAACGCGTTTTCGTCTTGCGCCGCCTGTTGCGTGTAACGGGCGACCTCTCCTTGGGCTATATCCACCTGGCTTTGGGCCTGACGCAGTTCCAGTTCGGATGCGATCCCGACGTCACGGCGTTTCCGGATCAATTGATAGGAGGCTTCCTGCGTTTCCAGCGTAGAGGCCACCAGTTTGAGGGCCTCCCGATCCGCGGCCAAGGCCAGGTACGCCTGTGCTGCCGCCGAGACCAACAGGATCTGTGCGCTGCGCCGGGCCTCATCCGTAGCGAGGTATTCTTCCAGCGCCCGGTCCTTCAGGCTGCGGATGCGGCCGAAAAAATCGATTTCCCAGGAGGTGATCCCGAGATTGACACTGTATCGTTCGGAGGTCCTCGCGCTCCCGGTAGTGGAAAGATCGGCGGGAACACGTTCCCGGCTCCCGCTTCCGACCGCCTGGACCGTCGGCAGAAGTTCGGCCCGCTGAATGCCGTAATAGGCCCGAGCCCGCTCGACATTCAGGGCCGCAAGCCGCAGATCGCGGTTGTTGTTCAAGGCGATCCCGATGATCTGTTGAAGGCGTTCATCGGTGAAGAACTCCCGCCACGGCAACTCCGCTGCCGCCGGCGCGGACGACGCAGACTTCGTTTCATCGTAGGCCGCGCCGGTCGGCCAATCGGCGGGGACGGGCGATGCGGGTCGCGTGTATTTGGGGGCCAGCGTGCATCCTCCGAGAAGGGCAATGATCGCACCTGTAAGAAGAAACCTTTTTATATTCATATCATCGATCCTCGAATGGATTTGCAGCATCGGTTGTCCCGGCTGCGTCACGCCTCCTGCGTTTGCCGAAGAGCTTTTCGATCACCACATAGAAGAGGGGTGCAAAAACAACGACCAGCACCGTGGCGGTCACCATCCCTCCCAGCACGGAGGTGCCGATGGCGTTCATCGCCCCCGCCCCGGCGCCGGTGGCCATCGCAAGGGGCAGGACGCCGAAACCGAAGGCCAGAGAGGTCATCATGATCGGACGAAAACGCAATTTCGCCCCCTCCAGCGTGGCTTCGACCAGTCCCATCCCCCCTTCCAGCCCCGCCTTCGCAAACTGGACGATCAAAATGGCATTCTTGGTGGTCAACCCCAGGGTGGTCAAAAGGCCGATCTGGAAATAGACGTCATTGGGAAGCCCCCGCATGCTTGCGGCGATGACGCCGCCGATCGCCCCGAGGGGAAAGGCCAGCATGATGGAGACGGGGATCGGCCAGCTCTCGTAGAGCGCCGCCAGGCACAGGAAGATCACAAAAATGGAAAAGGCGTACAGCAGGGGCGCCTGAGAACTGGCCATTCGTTCCTGGTAGGAAAGTCCGGTCCAGTCAAAGCCGATCCCTCTGGGCAGTTTCGAGACGATCTCCTCCATCGCCCGCATCGCCTCCCCCGAACTGATCCCCGGCGCCGGCTCGCCCCAGATATTCATGGACGGAAAGCCGTTGAAGCGTTCCAGCCGGGGGGAACCGGCGGTCCAGCGGCTGGAGGCAAACGAGGTGAAGGGGACCATCCGCCCGGCGATATTGCGCACGTAAAGCTTTTCCAGGTCCTTGGGAAGCATGCGGTGAGAAGCGTCGGCCTGGGCGTAGACCCGCTTCACCCGTCCGCCCTGGATGAAGTTGTTGACATAGGCCCCCCCGAAGGCCCCCGCGATGGTGTTGTGAATGGAGGCGATGGGCAACCCCAGGGCGCCCGCCTTTTCCCAATCCACATCAATCCGGTATTGGGGCACATCCCCCATGCCGTTGGGCCGAACCGCGACCAGCCGCTTGTCCTGGGCGGCCATGCCGAGGAGCTGGTTGCGGGCGTTCATCAGGGCTGCGTGACCGAGGCCGCCGCGGTCCAGCAATTGAAGATCGACCCCCCGTGCATTGCCCAGTTCGACGACGGCGGGGGGCGGAAAGACGAAAACCAGGGCATTGCGGATTCGGGATAACGCCCCCATGGCCCGGCCGGCCACCGCCTTGGCGCGCAGATCCGCCCGGTGGCGAAGCTTCCAGTCTTTCAGCTTGACAAACACCATGCCGTTGTTCTGCGCCCGGCCGGAAAAACCCATGCCGGCAATCGTCATGCAGGATTCCACCGTCTCCTTTTCGCTCTCCTGAAAATAGCGCTGGACATCAGCGGCGATCCCCTGGGTCTGTTCCAGGGTGCTGCCCGTAGGCATCATGATCTGGGCGAGGAGCATTCCCTGATCCTCGTCGGGAAGATAGCCCGTCGGCATCCTCATGAAAAGAAATCCCAGCCCCGCCACAATCAGGACGAAGACCGCGAGGTAACGCCGTTTTCCGGCAAGCGTATGGCCGACCAGCTTTACATACCGGTCTCTGACCCGGAAAAAGCTTCGGTCGAACCAGAGGAAAAAGGGGCGCAGAAAAAAGATCGCGTTCTCCGCCGTCTCATGCCCCTTGGACACCGGCTTGAGGAGCGACGCACAGAGCACCGGCGTCAGGATCAGGGCCACGACCACCGACAGCAGCATCGCCGCGGCGATGGTCACGGAAAACTGGCGGTAGATGACCCCGGTGGACCCCCCGAAGAAGGCCATGGGGCCGAACACCGCCGCAAGCACCAGGCCGATGCCGATCAGGGCGCTGGTGATCTGTTCCATGGACTTGGCGGTGGCCTCCCGGGGCGAAAGACCTTCCTCGGCCATGATTCGTTCCACGTTTTCCACGACCACGATGGCGTCGTCCACCAAAAGACCGATGGCCAGCACCATGGCGAACATGGTCAGCATGTTGATCGAAAAACCGAACAGCCCCAGAACGGCGAAGGCGCCCAGGAGGACCACCGGCACCGCGATCGTTGGAATCAGCGTGGCCCGGAGATTGCCCATGAAGAGCCACATGACAAGAAAGACCAGTAGAATCGCGATGAAAAGGGTCATCACGACCTCATCGATGGCCACCCGGACGAAGGGAGTGGTGTCGTAGGGATAGACCGCCTTCATCCCCGGCGGAAAGTACGGGCTCATCTCCTCCAGCCGCTTCTTGACGGCATTGGCCGTATCCAGCGCATTGGCGCCGGGCGCCTGACGAATGGCGAGGCCCGCGGAAGGTTTGCCGTTGTACCGGCCCTCGATATCGTAGAACTCGGTCCCCAGTTCCGTCCGGCCCACATCCCTGATCCGCACGATGGCGCCGTCCGGATTGGTCCGGATGGGGATGGCCGCGAACTCCTCCGGGGTCTGAAGAAGGTTCTGGACGATGATGGAGGCGTTCAGCCGCTGGCCTTTCACCGCCGGCGCCCCGCCGAACTGCCCGGCGGAAACTTCCACGTTGTAAGTCCGCAGCGCCAGGATCACGTCCTCCATGGTCAGGCGGTAATCGGTGAGCTTATCGGGATTGAGCCAGATTCGCATGGCATACTGAGAGCCGAAATTCTGGACCTCGCCGACCCCGGGTACGCGCGCCAGCACCTTTTCCAGGTTGGACTGGGCATAGTCCCGAAGGTCGTTGCCGTCCATGCTGCCGTCTTCCGAGATCAAGCCCACAATCATCAGGTAATTCCGCATGGATTTGCTGACGGTTACGCCGGAGCGCTGGACCACCTCCGGCAGGCTCGACATCGCGAGCTGGAGTTTGTTCTGTACCTTGGTCCAGGCCAGGTCCGGATTGGTTCCCGGCTTGAAGGTCAATTCGATGCGGGAGGCCCCGGCCGAATCGCTCGTGCCGGAGAGATAGAGCATATCGTCAAAGCCCGTCATCTTCTGCTCGATGATCTGGGTGACGCTGTTTTCGACCGTCTCCGCCGAGGCCCCCGGATAAAAGGAATCGATGGCGATGGATGGCGGGGCGATCGGAGGATACTGGGATATCGGCAGGTTGTAGATCGCCAGCCCCCCCGCCGCCATCATGACGATGGCGATGACCCACGCGAAAACCGGACGATCCAGGAAAAATTTCGATAACATCAGACGCCTCCGTTCGATTTTTTAGGCGGCGGGGTCGTGTTCTTGCGTTTCCCCCGATTCTTTTCGCCGCCGGCATCGAAGGGAATCGCCTTCACGGAGGCGCCGGGTTTCACCTTCTGCATCCCCTCGACGATCACCCGCTCGCCGGGCGCCAGACCCGAGGATACAAGCCATACATCGCCGATGGCGTGATCGAGCGTCAGCATCCGTTGCTGCGCCCGGCCCGCGTCATCCACGATCAACGTGAAGGGGTTTCCCTTGTGATCGCGCGAAACGGCCTGCTGGGGAATCAACAGGGCCTTTGGATTGACGCCTTCTTCCAGCACCGCCCGGATGAACATGCCCGGCAGCAGATAGGCCTTCGGATTGGGAAAGACAACCCGCAGAATGATCGATCCGGTCGTCGGATCGACCGTGATATCGCGGAATTGAAGCGCCCCTTCCAGCGGATATTGGACGTTGTCTTCCAGGAGGAGACGGACCTTGTTCCGGATCTGCCCGTTGCGATTGATGCTGCCTTCCTCCAGGCGGCGCCGCAACCGCAGCACCTCGGTCGTGGATTGGGGCACATCCACGTACATGGGATCCAGTTGCTGGATGGTTGCCAGCGGCGAGGGCTGATGTGCCGTCACCAGGGCGCCCTCGGTGACGCCGGATCTCCCGATGCGGCCCGAGATGGGGGCCGCGACGGAGGTGTACTCCAGACCGATCCGGGCCGTCTTCAGGGCGGCCTCCGCCTGGTCGATTGCCGCCTCAGCCGCGGCCACCGCCGCCCGATCGCTTTCCACCTGCGCCTCGGCGGCCCGGATCGTGGCTTCGGCCACGTCGGCCTCGGTCACGGCCTGGTCGCGCTGGCTGGCGGAGACGGCGCCTTCTTTGGAAAGCTCCTCGAAGCGCCCGCGGTTCATCCGGGCGAAATCCAGGGTGGCCTGCTGCCGGGTGACGCCGGCAAGGCTCGCTCCCAGGGCAGCCCGCGAGCGGGCCGCCGCCTTCCGCACGGCCGCAAGGTTTGCCGCTGCGCTGTCGTACGCCGCCTGAAAAGGCGCCGGATCGATTCGAAAGAGCACTTGGCCGGCCTTGACATCGGCGCCTTCCTCAAACAGGCGCTTCTGGATGATGCCGCTCACCTGCGGGCGCACTTCCGCGACCAGATTGGCGGATGTCCGCCCGGCCAATTCCGTCGTGATCACCAGCCGCTTCGGCTGTATCGTCACGACGGAAACTTCCGGTGGCCCGCCCTGCGGGGCTCCGCCCGTCGTGGTCTGCTGCCCGCAACCGGCCAAAATCAGGAATCCGGCGAGAACGCCCCCGGCGGCGATTCGTTTGCCCCTGTCATAAATCTTCATGCGACACCTCTGTTATTTGAAATTGGGCGACCCAGTGTCGATCACATCGGGATGACACCCTTTCGATCGTGAGTAAACAAACAGAAAAACGACTTCAAAGTAATAATGAATGTTCACTCTTCGCTCAGATATGAAAAGAGCCCTCCGATTCATCGACCGGAGGGCTCCCAAATGCGCATCAAAGCTTCGGAGAAAAACCTTCTTCCGCTACTTCTTCTTCCGCTTCGCCAACTCCTCCGCCCGGAGCTCCTTGCGGAGGATCTTTCCCACGTTCGTCTTCGGAAGCTCCTTGCGGAATTCGATCTCCGTCGGCAGCTTGTAGGTGGCGAGCCTTGTCTTGCAGTACTCGATCAGCTCCTCCTGGGTGGCCGTCTCGCCCTCCTTGAGGACGACAAAGACCTTCACGCTCTCCCCCCGGGTCGGGTGGGGGATGCCGATGGAGCAGGCCTCCTGAACCTTGGGATGGAGGTAGAAGACCTCATCGATGTCGCGCGGATAGACATTGAATCCACCGGAGATGATCATGTCCTTTTTCCGGTCGACGATGTAAAAATAGCCATCCTCGTCCATCGTCGCGATGTCACCGGTGTAGCACCAGCCGTTGCGGAGCGTTTTCGCCGTTTCGTCGGGCCGGTCCTTGTAGCCGAGCATCACCTGGGGGCCCTTGACGATCAGCTCGCCCCGCTCGCCCTGCGGGACGTCCGTCACCTCGTCCTCCAGGTCGACGATCCGGGCAAGGGTGTCGGGGATCGGGACGCCGACGCTCCCGACCTTTCTTGCCCCGCCGGCGAACGGGTTGATATGGGTTGCCGGCGTGGTTTCCGTCATTCCGAACCCTTCCACGATCACCGAACCGGTCGCCTTCTCGAAATCATGGATCACCTCCACCGGAAGCGGCGCGCTCCCGGAGAAGGCCCCCTTGATGCAGCTCATGTCGGTCTTCTTCAGATCCGGGTGGTTCAGGATCCCGATGTACATCGTCGGCACCAGCGGCGTGAAGGTGGGCCGGAAGTTCCGGATCGCCTCCAGGAGCGCCTCCGGCTGGGGTTTGGGAACCAGGATCTGCGCCCACCCCTTGAAGATCGCGTAATTCATCACGAGGGAGAGGCCGAAGACGTGAAAGTAGGGCAGCGCGCCCAAGATGATCTCCCCGCCCTTGCCGAATTTGGGGAACCAGACTTCGATCTGCTGGACCTGTTTGCTCAGGTTCGCATGGGTCAGCATCACCCCTTTGGAGACGCCGGTCGTCCCGCCGGTGTACTGGTACATCGCCACGCCCTGGAAGTCGAGTTTCACCGCCGGCGGATTGGGGGGGTATTTCGCCAGGCAATCCTTCCAGAGGTAGAGATCCGGGGCCGTTTTCACCTCCTTGGCGAAAGGATACTTCTTCAGCCACCGTCCCAGGATGCGCTTGACGGGGGGCAGGTAGTCGCCGATGCAGGTATGGACGATCTGCTTGATCTTGGTCTTCGGTCTCAGCTTGACCATCCGGTCGACCAGGAGATCCAGCGTGATCAGCGCCTTGGCGCCGGAATCGTTGAACTGGTGCTCCAGCTCCGGATCGGAGTAGAGGGGGTTGTTCATCACGGTGATCGCGCCGATCTTCAGGATCGCGTAGTAGGCGACGACGCAGGGAACCACGTTCGGCAGCAGGATCGCCACGGCGTCCCCCTTCCTGATCCCGAAATCGGTCAGACAGGCGGCAAAACGGTCGACCATCTCCTTCAACTGGCGGTAGGTGACCACCGTCCCCTGAAAAATGACGGCGGTCTGGTCGCCGAACTCCTTCGCGGTCCGGTCGAGGATATCCGGCATGCAGATCTCTTCATACTGGACGAACTCCGGAACCCCCTTTTCGTAGGACTTCAGCCACAGCTTTTCCTGATACTTTGTCTCAGCCATTCTCGTCTCCTCCTTTAAACGGGGTCAGGTCTTGCAATTGAGCGTTTTCCCGGGAAAATGCTCAATTGCAAGACCTGACCCCAGGTTCTACAAGACCTGACCCCAACGACTAGACCCCAACGACTCATACCGCGCAAACATCGACAGGTTTCTTTTCCTCTTCCAGGTCCATCGACTTCCAGACGATTTCGGCGATATCGAGGGCGGCCATGGCCTCCTCTTTGCCGTGGTCCTTGATGCCGTCCGAGAGCATCGTCAGGCAGAACGGACAGCCCACGGCGACGCGATCCGCCCCTGCGGCGATCGCCTGATCGGTCCGCATGTTGTTGATCCGCTCGCCGATATCCTCCTCCATCCACATCCTCGCCCCGCCGGCGCCGCAGCAGAAGCTCTTGGCCAGGTTGCGTTCCATCTCCGTCAGCTTCAATCCGGGAACGGCCCTCAGGATATCCCTCGGCTGATCGTAGATCCCGTTGTACCGGCCGAGGAAGCAGGAGTCGTGATAGGTAAAGAGCCCCGTCACCGGTTTCTTCAGGGCAATCTTGCCCCTGGCGATCAGATCGGCGATGATCTCCGTGTGGTGAAACACCTCGAACTCCCCGCCGAAATGGGGGTAGTCCTTCTTCAGCGCGTTGTAGCCGTGGGGACAGGTGGCGATGACCTTCTTCACGTTGTACCCCTTCATCACCTCGATGTTCGCCTGGGCCAGCGTCTGGTAGAGGTATTCGTTGCCGCCCCGCATCGCCGAATCGCCGCAGCACCCCTCCTCCGTCCCCAGAATGCCGAAGCTCACCCCCGCCGCCTTCAGGATCTTGGCGAAGGCCGTGGAGACCTTCTTTCCGCGGTCGTCAAACGACCCGGCACAGCCTACATAGAAGAGGTACTCGACGTTCGGATCTTCGGCAAGGGTCGGTATCCCGATCTCCTTTGCCCAGTCCGCCCGGAGGTGGGAACCGATCCCCCAGGGGTTGGAGTTGTTTTCCATATTCCGGAAGGTAAGCTGAAGCTCCGGCGCAAAATCGGCCTCGGTGAGAACCTTGTACTGCCTCATCCCGATGATCTTCGGAACATGCTCGATCGCGGCGGGGCAGTGCTCCTGGCAGTAGAAACAGTTCGTGCAGGCCCACAGTTCGTGCAGGTCGATCGTTTCGCCGACCAGCGCCTTCTCAGCCGGCGCGGACTCCGCCGCAGTCCCCCGGAACACTTTATCGACCGCCGCATCGACCTGATCGAGCGCCTTGCGGAAGAGGTTGTCGGAAGCGCCTTCGGCGGCCTTCTTGGCCTGAACGGCCGCGGGCGCCTGTTCGAGCCAGAAGCTCTTCAAATCCTGGATCACCTTCTTCGGCGAGAGCGGCTTCCCGGAGAGATAGGCCGGGCAGCCCTCCTGGCAGCGCCCGCAGCGTGTGCAGGCCTCGGAATCGAAGATCTGTTTCTTGGTGAACTCCTCGAGCTTCCCGACGCCGAAGGATTCCGCCGTCTCGAAGTCCCGGATCGGTTCGACGGCCCCCACCGGCTGTAGCGAAGCCATGAAGTGGTTGGCCGGCGTCGTGAAAATGTGCAGCAGCCGCGAGTAGGGGATGTAGGCGATGAAGCCCAGGGAGAGCAGGGCATGGATCCACCAATTGATCTTGTGGAGAGCACGGGCCGTTTCGGGATCGACGCCCGTGAAGGCCTTGGCCAGAATCCAGCCGGCGAACGACCAGACCTCCCAGGAGGGATGGGTCACGTGGATCCGCAGCGCCTCGCTGAGGAAGCCGGTGACGATGATCGCCAAAATCAGCAACAGGACGATTGCATCGTCGGGGGTGTTCTCCGGGGCGCCCTTGTAGCCGAGACGGTCGGGCTGCTGGACGTAACGCCGGTAAATCGCCACGAGCACGCCGATCAGAACCGCCACGCCGAAGAGGTCCATCAGGAACGAGAAGACCAGGTAGACCCCCCCCCGCAGAAAATACCATCCCAGGAGCGGACCGGTAAGGTAGGTCTCCTTGGCGATCAGGGCCGTCCCGATGAAGAGGACCACGAAGCCGAAGAAGATGAGCCCGTGCATGATTCCCGGATAGAGGTCGCGGAAGGTCTTGACCTGCAGAAGCCCGTTGGTCAACAGCAGTTTGAGCCTCTGCCGGATGTTGTCAAAGCGCAGTTCGGGCTTGCCGAGGGCGACCCAAAGCTGCCAGCGCCTGTAGAGGCCATAAGCGAAGATCGCCATGGCAAGGGCCGCCAGAGGATAAAAAAGGATGCCAAAGGATTCGGCATTCCAGTATACCTGCCGCCCTTCGTTTCCGATCGTAAATGGGCTCTGCTCCATACCCCCTCCCTTTTGAGCTGAAAATAGACCTCCGATTCCGCCGCCTCCCGGACCTTTCCGTTGAAGGGGAGGGGATCTCCCTTTTCGCGGGAAATCCCCTCTGTATGAGAATGACCCTCTGTAGAATAGAAGGTCAGGAAAGCATTTTGATCATGCAAGCAGTTTCTTGCACTCCTTGGTGAATTCGGGAACGATCTTGAACAGGTCATCCACGATGCCATAGTCGGCCTTTGTGAAGATGGGCGCCTCGGGATCCTTGTTGATGGCCACGATGATCTTCGAAGAGCTCATCCCGGCCAGGTGCTGAATGGCGCCGGAGACGCCGCAGGCGATATAGAGATTCGGAGAGACGATCTTGCCGGTCTGTCCCACCTGATCGGACTGGGGTCTCCATCCCGCGTCGACCGCCGCACGGGACGCGCCGACGGTGGCGCCGAGAAGGGCCGCCAGTTCTTCAAGGATGGGGTATCCTTCCGACCCCTTCATGCCGCGCCCGCCGGTGACGATGATGTTGGCCTCCGTCAGGTCGGCCTTGCCGCTTGTATCCTTCTGCACCTCGAGGACCTTGGTCTTGAGCTGGCCCGCGTCGAGGGCGGGATCGAACTTCACGACCGCGCCGGCCTTCGCGTTTTCCACTGCGGGAAAAACGTTCGGCCGCAGGGAGGCCATCTGCGGAAACGTGGAGAAGACCACCTCGCCGAAACACTTCCCGGCGTACATCGGGCGGATCGCGAGCAGCTTGCCGTCGACGATCTTGACGTCCGTGCAGTCGGTCGCCATCCCGGTTGCCAGTTTACCCACCAGGCGGGCGGAGAGATCCTTCCCCTGGGTGGATGCGCCCAGAAGCAGGATGGCCGGATCATTCTCCCTGACGATCTTCGCCACCGCCAACCCATGCGCGTCCGTCGTGTAGGGCTCCAGGGCGGGATCGTCCGCCACGAAGACCCTGTCCACGCCATATTTTCCCAATTGCCCGGCGATCCCCTCGACACCTGCGCCGCAGAGGACGGCGCACACCTCTTCTCCAACAACATCCGCGAGCTTCCGGGCCGTGCTGGCCAGTTCAAAGCTGATCTTGCGGAAGGCGCCGTCCCGCTGTTCTGCAACAATCCACACCCCTTTTGCCATATCCGTATCCTCCGTCAATTCCCATGATAAGCGGCTTCGCAAAAAGCTCCAGAGGCAAGGCGCGCGACACCGAGGAGTGAGGCGTACTGTTTCGTACGCCGCAACGACGCAGGGGGAAGCGCAACGCAGCCTATGGACTTTTTCCGAAGTCGCATTAGATGACCTTCGCCTCTTCCCTGAGCAGTCTGGCCAGCTCCACGGCCTTCATCACCGCGTCGTCGCCGCAGATGATCTTCCCCGCGACCCGGGCAGGGGGCGGAATAAACCTCGCAACCTTTGCGTTGGCGGTCACCGTGACGCCCAGCGCGGCGGCGTCCTTCACATCGACCGGTTTCTTCTTGGCCTTCATGATCCCGGGAAGGGATGCATAACGGGGTTCGTTCAACCCCTTCTGCGCGGTTACCAGGCAGGGAATCGGACAGGCGATCAAGAGCTGAGCGCCTTCGATCGGCCGGATCGCCTTGATGGCGCCGTCGGCAAACTCCAGCTTCGTGATCACGGTCACCTGGGGAATTCCCAGCAGCTCGGCCAGGACGGGGCCGACCTGACCGGAGTCGTCGTCGACCGCCCGCTGACCGCAGAAAATGATATCATGGGGAATCCCCTTGATCGCCGCCGCCAGCGCGGAGGCCGTGGCATAGGCGTCCGCGCCGTCGAACGCCGGATCGCAGATGTGGATCCCCTTGTCGGCGCCCATCGCGAGGGCGGTCCGGATCGTCTCCATCGCCCGCGCCGGCCCGACGGAGACGATGGTCACCTCGCCGCCGTTTTTCTCCTTCAACCGCAGCGCCTCCTCCACGCCGAACTCGTCGTAGGGGTTCATGACCCATTTGATGCCGCCCTCTTCGATCCCCGAGCCGTCCGGTTTTACCTTGATCTGAGCCTCTGTATCGGGAACCTGTTTGACACATGCAACAATATTCACTTTCCCCCTCCTTTCATTTATAACCTGTTTTTGACCAGATCGGCAACCACGGCCGGATCGGCCAGCGTGCTCGTATCGCCCAGATCGCTGACGTCGTTCGCGGCCACCTTCTTCAGGATGCGACGCATGATCTTGCCGCTCCGCGTCTTCGGGAGACCATCCGCCCACTGGAGCTTCTCCGGCGTGGCGATCGGCCCGATGATGTTCCGGACGTGCGCGACCAGCTCCTTCTTCAGCGCATCGGATTTCTGGACGCCCGTGTTCAACGTGACATAGGCGTAGATGGACTGCCCCTTGATCTCATGGGGATAGCCGACCACGGCGGATTCCGCCACATCCGCGTGGGAGTTCAGCGCCGCCTCGACCTCGGCGGTCCCCATCCGGTGGCCGGAGACGTTGATTACGTCGTCGATGCGGCCGGTGATCCGGTAATATCCGTCGCTGTCCCGAAGCGCCCCGTCGCCGGCGAAGTAGTAACCCGGGAAGGGTTCGAAATAGGTTGCCTCGTACCGCTTGTGATCGCCGTAGATCGTCCGGGTGAAGCCGGGCCAGGCCCGCTTGATGCAGAGGGCGCCGCGGCCCACCAGATCCTTGACCTCAACGCCTGTCGTGTCGTCCACGAGGGCCGGGACGACCCCCATGATCGGGAGCGTCGCCAGCGCCGGCTTGATCGGAATCGCGCCGGGAAGCGGCAGGATCATGAAGCCGCCGGTCTCCGTCTGCCACCAGGTATCGACGATCGGGCATTGGTTGCGGCCGATCACGCTGTAATACCAGTACCAGGCCTCCGGGTTCAGCGGCTCGCCGACGGAGCCGAGAATCCGGATCGACGAGAGATCGATCCCCTCCACCCACTGATCCCCCTCCTTGGCGATCGCGCGAATCGCCGTCGGGGCGGTGTAGAACTGGGTCACCTTGTACTTCTCGACGATCTGCCAGAACCGGCTGTACGTCGGATAGTTCGGCACACCCTCGAACATGACGGAGGTTGCGCCGATGCAGAGCGGCCCGTAGATGACATAGCTGTGGCCCGTCACCCAGCCGATGTCGGCAGTGCACCACCAGATGTCGTTCTCGTGAATATCGAAGGCGAGTTTGAGCGTGTAGGCGACGAAGAGCAGATAACCCGCGGTGGTGTGGAGGGCGCCCTTGGGCTGCCCTGTGGAGCCGGAGGTGTAGAGGATGAACAGGGGGTCTTCCGCATCCATCCATTCGGGTTCGCACTTGTCGTCCACCTTCGCCATCTCCTCGTGCCACCAGAGGTCGCGGCCGGGCGTCCAGTCGGGTTTGATCTGGTCGCCGACCCTTTTGACGACGATCACCTTCTCGATGGAAGGGCAATCCCTGAGGGCCGTGTCGGCGTCCTTCTTCTGCGGCACCGCCTTGGCGCCGCGGAAGCTCCCGTCGCAGACGACGAGGATTCTGGCCTTGGAATCCCGGATCCGGGCGGCGAGGGCGTCGGGGCTGAAGCCGCCGAAAACAACGGTATGGACAGCGCCGATGCGGGAGCAGGCCAGCATCGCGACACCGGCCTCGGGGACCATCGGCATATAGATGCAGACGCGGTCCCCCTTCTTTATCCCGTGTGATTTCAATACATTCGCGAACTTGCAGACCTCGGTGTAGAGTTCGCGGTAGGTGATCGCCCGCGCTTCGGTCGGTTCGTTTCCGACCCACTGGATCGCGATCTTGTCGCCCCTCTTTTCCAACTGCCGGTCGAGACAGTTGTAGGAGACGTTCAACTTCGCGCCTTCGAAATACTTCACATGGATCGGGCCTTTGCGGACATCGAAATTGAAATCCTCGACCTTGTCCCACTTTTTGAAGAAGGTCAGGTACTCATCGGCCTGTTTGGCCCACCAGGCCGGGGGGTCGGCCAGAAACTCCCGATAGAGCTCTTCATACTCCTCCCTGCTCTTGATGTAGGCAATTTCACGAACCCGTTCATGTACCGGATAGACCTCTTTCAATTGGACCTTCTCTTCTTCTCCCATGACTGCCTCCTATACATTGCCGGCGGACGAATGTCCAGTTATCAAAAGACCAAACAAACCTTCTCCCTGACCTGCCGGTGGAATAATGAATCGACCATTTTTAAATCGTTGAATAACGCGGTCTTGCCATCCCTTCTCAAAGGTCCTGCCCGGACCGGAAAGCGGAAACAGACTTGCGCGGCAAGAGCGACTTTATTGTGAGAGCGCCAAGACTGCCGCTGCGGAGTATCTTCGAACAGGGAACATAAATTTTGAACATCCTGGAGACGCCGCCGATTATGAACGACGGTCACTATCTGACCAAAGGTCATGCTGTTTCGTGTGTGCTCTATAGGAAGACGAGCCTGATGTCAAGAAATATTTTGGGACAGGAAGGAACCGTTTTGAGGCGCCGACAGCCCCTTGCCGGGAGGCGGCTCGCCCCCCTTCGACGCTTGCATCCGGATGGAGCATATTATCGGCGGCCCTGCATCGCCTCCGGTTTCCGGCAGCGGGAGTCATTCCGGCGTAGATGTGTTCTTTTTGACACAGGCATGGGCAGAATCTGCTGTCGATTTTGCCCCACCCCGCTGCCCCGGCTACGAACCCACGCCCCGCTCCGGAGGCATGGTCCGGAAGGAGGCGACGGAATATGATACTCCATCATTCTGTTTATATTCATATTTTTACAGACGGTCTCCGTGGGTCGGCGGCGGTGGTGGTTCGGGGCGGCTCTGCCGCTCCCTTCATTGCCCTTGACTGGTATGGTGATTGCAAGAGGCGGTTAGCGGCGCTTTCCGCCCCGAGAAAGATCTGTACCGGGATGGAAAAGATTGGGGCTTGACATCGCCACCGTGTGGTGTTAGCCTGCCGCCCGATATCTGCGAAAGGAGGTGGTGTCCTGAAGCGGATGTTTGGCGGCCTGAGGGAAATGCAGCAGGTTTTCCCCGCCGGAGGTTTTGCCGGCAAAAAAGCAGGTCGCAAGCGGAGACGCGAAAGCGTCGGTGGTTTCAAGAAGTGGATCCCCATGCCCGTGGGGATCGGAACCAACAACATTCAGGAGGAAAGAGATGAAAAAGTTTTTGGTCGTTTTGCTGTCGCTGGGGCTGCTCGTAGCCTTCGGCGCAACGGCGTCGGCCGCCGATGTGAAGTTCGGCGGGACCTACTATGTCGTAGGGGTATACGACAACAACCAGAGGTTGGCGGACACGGATAGTTCAACCTCCCGCGCCTTCTTCTACCAGAGGATCCGCATTCAGCCGGTCTTCCAGATCGCCGAAGGGTTGACCTTCACGACCCGGTTTGACGCGATGGAGACGCAGTGGGGCAACACCGATTGGCGCGGCGGCTTCGATGCCAAGTACTCCAGCCGCAGGCAGAACCAGTCCGTCGGCAACCCCAAGATCCAGGAGAGCTTCGAATTCGAGCGCGGCTATGTGGGCTTCGCGACCCCCATCGGCCTGGTTCAGGCCGGCATCATGGCTTCGGGCTCGTGGGGAACCGCATTCGGCGACGACACGCAGTCGAGACCGAGGGCCAGGATCGACACCAAGATCGGTCCCTGGGCGATGGGCTTCGTCTATGAGAAGGAATTCGAAGCGGACTCCTCCAACGTCGCCGGATATGCCGGCAAGGCCGATGCGGACAATGACACCTACGCCGCGTACGGTATCTTCAACTGGAAGGGCGGGAACGCCGGTCTTCTCTACAAGTTCTTCAACAGACGCGCCGCCAGGGTGACGGGAAACAACCGCGCCAAGTTTCACGCGCTCCTCCCCTATGTGAAGGCGAATTTCGGTCCGGTCTATTTCGAAGCCGAAGTGGTCTACGGGTTCGGCAAGGCTGCGGAGTTTGACTCCGGCGTGACCCCCGACGTGGACATCGACAACCTGGGCGCTTACGGCAAGGTGCAGGTGAATCTGGGACCGGCCTATTTCGGCGGCCTCGCCCTGTGGTCCCAGGGTAACGACGGATCCGACCCGACCAAGCTGAAGACCGGTCCGGCGAGCCAGGATCTCGAATTCGGTCTGATCCTGGGCAACGATGCGCTCCAGACCTGGGAAAGCTCGGCAGGCGCCGGCGGCGCGAATGGCGTCACCTTCGACAGCGGGAAGCAAAACGTGTTGATGTACGGCATGTACGGCGGTTTCAAGCCGACGCCGAAACTGAAGATGGAGTTGACGCTGCTCTCCGCCCGGCGTGACAAGATCGCCGTGACTGCGAACCTTGACAAGCACCTGGGGATCGAATTTGACGCCACCGCCGAGTACAAGATCTACGACAACCTGAGCTACATGGTGGGCGCAGGTTATCTGTGGACCGGCGACTATTTCAAGGGCGCCAATCAGGCAGGCCAGATCGGCAATAACTACCTGCTGCTGAACAAACTCTCCCTGAGTTTCTAAGAGAACCCGATTCAGCGGGATTGACGCTGTAAACCGGCCCCGGGGGCGCCACCCCCCCGGGGCTTTTTTTATCCCCCTTCCTTCCCCCTCTTGACCCTATTTTCGTTGCATGGTATTGCTTTTCACGGAGGAGTCGATGCCCATCTACGATTATGCGTGCGCGGCCTGCGGTCATTGCTTCGAACGGATCATGAAGGTCGGGGAGGCGGCGCCTGCATGCCCCCTCTGCGGAGGGAAGGAAACGGAAAAGCGGGTCGCCGCCTTCCGGACGAACGCCTGGTCGGCCTTCCTCGACGGGATGGAAAGGCGGGTAAACCCACACAAATTCAAGTAGGAATTAAGGGAAATTAAGTATACTGTCCCCTTAATTCAAAATAAGGATCAGCCATCGAGAAGATACACGGCAACCTGACCGGCCTCGCGCCGGCCGAAATCAAACGGATCGGCCAGCTTTACCGGCGGCGGGTCCCGCCGGAACGGATCGTCACCCACGACCTGGCCCGTCAGCTCACGGAACTCTCCCGGGAAATCAACCGCCAGATCGGCGTTCTGATCACCCGCCGCGGCGAGGTGGCCTATGTGATCGTCGGATCACACCACAACATCCTGATCCCGGGCCTCGACGGCTTCCGCTCCTCCTCCCGCCGTTTCAAGGGTCTCCGGCTGATCCACACCCACCTCTCCGGTGAGGAACTCACCACGGACGACCTCACCGATCTGGCGCTCTTGCGCCTCGACCTCGTCTGCGCTCTGGAGACGGCCGAAGACGGCCTGCCCGGGTTTGCCCACACCGCCCATCTGATTCCGGAAAACCCGGAGGGACGATACTGGCAAACCCTGGATCCCCGGCGCCCGGCGGAGCTGGATCTCGATTTTACCGCCTTCATCGCCGCCCTCGAAGGGGAGTTCACCAAAAAACAGACGACGCGCAAGGTGGAGGCGGTCGATCGTGCGATCCTCATCCGCGTCGAAACACGCTCCGTTTCCGACGGCGAGGAGTCGATCGCGGAGCTCCGGGAACTCTGCCGCACAGCCGGCGTCGAGGTGTTCGATGCGGTCATCCAGCGCCGCTCCGAGGTGGACCCGAGGTTCCTGATCGGCAAGGGGAAACTTTCGGATCTGGTCATCCGTGCGATGCAGATGGACGCGAACCTGCTGATTTTCGACCATGAACTGACCGCCGCCCAGATCAGCGCCATCGCCGATTCGACGGAGATGAAGGTGGTCGACCGCACGCAGGTGATCCTCGACATCTTCGCGAAGCGCGCCCACAGCCGGGAAGGGAAGATCCAGGTGGAACTTGCCCAGCTCAAGTACCGCCTCCCGCGGTTGACGAGGCAGGATGCGGGCCTCTCCCGTCTTGCGGGCGGCATCGGCGGCACCGGTCCCGGCGAGACCAAGCTGGAGGTGGACCGGCGGCGGACCCGGGAGCGGATCCACCTGCTGGAAAAGGAGATGAAGAACATCGAAAAGGCGCGGGGGCAGCGGCGCGGGCGGCGCAACCGGGCGGGTCTCCCCGTCATCTCGATCGTCGGCTATACCAACGCCGGCAAATCGACGCTGCTGAACGCGCTGACGCAAAGCGAGGTCTTTACCGAAGACCGCCTCTTTGCGACGCTCGACCCGAAGAGCTCGCGCCTCCGCTTCCCCCGCGACACCGAGGCGGTGATCACCGACACGGTCGGCTTCATCCGGGAGCTGCCGAAGGAGCTCGTTGCCGCCTTCCGGGCGACCCTCGACGAACTCCAGCAGGCGGACATCCTCCTCCACGTGATCGATGCAGGCAATCCGGCCTTCGAGGCGCAGATCGCGGCGGTCGAGAAGATCCTTCAGGATCTGGATCTCACGGCCAAGCCGACCCTGCGGGTCTTCAACAAGATGGACCGCGTCGCCGACCGCAAGCTTCTCGAAACCCTTTGCGGCCGTTTCGACGCCGTGGCGATCTCCGCCCTTGTCCCCGCCACGCTCCCGCCCCTGATGGAGCGGCTGGAGGCGATGATTCTAACGGTTCATGGTTCATAGGGTCGGAACTCCCAAAAATCCCTTGACATGCAAAAACAGCCCCCCTATGCTTCTTCCAATCAAGATCAAAGGGGCGAGCGTGGGGTGGCGCCGGCCGGTGGCCATCGTGGAAGAATGGGCATGAAATGAAACAGACATGAATCCAAAGGAGACGGAAGATGAAAAAATGGATGATGATCATTGCGGGAGTTGCGCTGGCGCTGACTTTGACTGCAGGAAATGCGGCTGCGAAGAAATACAAGATCACGGTGTCGGCCGGCCATCCGCCGGTTTTCCTGTGGGTCACCCTGTGCCGTGATTTCTTCATCCCCGAGGTGGACAAGCGGCTGGCGGCCCTTGGCAAGGGCGACGCCATCGAATGGAACCAGGCGTACGGAGGAACCATTGCCAAGATCGGCGGTGAACTGGAAGCGATTGAAGCGGGCGTCTCGGATATGGGTTTTGTGGGAACCATCTTCCATGCCCCGAAAATGCCTCTCCACAATGTCACCTACATGACCCCCTTTACTACGGACAACCTCTATCACGTGGTCGATACGATCACAGAACTGCAGGGCCAAATCCCTGCACTGGCGCGGGAGTGGACCAAGCACAACCAGATTTACCTCGGCGGCGCCGCCCTGGACAATTACGGGATTCTGACCAGTTTCCCGGTCAACAGCGTGGATGATGTCAACGGCCAAAAGATCGCCGCGCCCGGCCCGTCGGCCAACTGGCTGAAAGGAACCGGAGGCGTGCCGGTAGCCTCCAATTTGAATGAATATTACAACGGCATTCAAACCGGCGTCTTCAAAGGCGCTCTGACCTTCATGACCGCCGCGGCCGCAATCAAACTGCACGAAGTAGCCCCAAACATCGCCGTTGTGAACTTCGGCGCGCAGTTCGCCGGGGGCATCAGCATCAACAAGGATGTCTTTGAATCATTCCCGCCCGAAATGCGGAAAATTTTCATCGAGGTCGGCAAGGAGTATACCCGGAAGCTGGCCGAAGCCCAGACCGCTCGGGCAGACAGTGCCATTCTGGCGATGAAGAAGGAAGGCGCCAAAGTTGTAAACCTTTCTCCTGCCGAGCAGAAGCGATGGGCCGGAAAGCTTCCCAACATCCCGATGGAATGGGCTGCCTCGATGGAGGCAAAGGGTCAACCGGGCAAAGCCATGCTCAAGGGTTACCTGGACGGATTGCGCAAACGCAAGGTCACCCTCATTCGGGATTGGGACAAGGAATAAGGGATGGCGCTCAGAAAAGGAAAAAGAGAGCCGGGCGAAGCGCTTAAACCGCCGCGCCGGCTTTCATTCGAATCCGTCATTTCCATCATGAACAGCATCGGAACGGCTTGGGTGTTCGTGCTCCTGGTCATCATCAACCTGGACATCGGCGGCCGGGTGTTTTTTAATTCCCCTTTGCGCGGCGTGCCCGAAATCGTGGCCATGTCCATCGTAGCCTGCGTGTTTCTTCAGATCGCCCACACCCTCAAGGTAGGCCGGTTGACCCGCTCCGATATCCTTCTGAACGTGCTCCAAAGGCGACTTCCGAAACTTCGGCAATTCTGTGAGGGGATTTATCATCTGGTGGGCGCCTGCCTGTTGATCATTCTATTCAGCGCAAGCATCCCGCTTTTCACCCGGGCCTGGCAGATCAACGAATACGTGGGGGCCGAAGGTGATTTTATGGCGCCCATCTGGCCGGTGAAATTGATTATTCTGATCGGCTGCGTTGCCGGAAGCCTGCAATTTCTGTTGATGGCCGCTCGCAATTTCAGGCAGATGTTCAAGCCCGGCCTGTCCGGTGGCGGAGACCAGCCATGACGGATACCCAGATCGGGTTTTGGTCTGTTCTGGGCATCGTGCTGCTGATCTATAGCGGCATGCATGTGGCGGTTGCTCTCACCCTTCTGTCATTCCTGGGTGTGTTGCTGATCAAGGACAATTACACCATTGCCAGCAAAATGCTGGCGCTTGCGGCATCCGACAGCATCTCCGGTTACATATTCGGCGTGGTTCCTCTGTTCGTTCTGATGGGGATGTTCATTGCGGTCTCAGGAATCGGAAAGGATACGTTTGATGTAGCCAACCGGCTCTTTCGCGGCGTCCGCGGCGGTCTGGGGATTGCCACCGTGGTCGCCAATGCG
>CAYSSF010000036.1:0-24649 GCA_964433455.1 uncultured Syntrophaceae bacterium | reverse complement strand
GGGCTCGGATGACAACGTGGTCGTCTTCCGCAAGGGATCGACCTCGGAGGTGATGAGCGGCATCGATCGCGGACAGGCCTCGGTCGTGGAGATGCTGCCCCAGGTGGCGATCGACGGGCAGGGCCGCAGGCTCGTAGGAAAGGAGGCGGTGGTTCTGATCTCCCTTCCCAAGCGGGCCACCGGGAAGAGATCCAGCCATTCCAATGTCGTGGTCCGCGGCGTCCAGGAGGCGTCGATCCCACTCAGGCCGCAGGTAAAGCTCGTCGCGGGGCGCCTGTTTCGGATGGGGTCGTCGGAGATCATCGTCGGCAACAGCATCGCCAAGGGGTTCGTGGGGGTCGGCCTTCAGGGAACCCTGAACTGGGGGATGCGGAAATGGACCGTGGTCGGGATCTTCGATGCGGGAAATACCGGATTCAGCTCCGAAATCTGGGGGGACGTGGACCAGGTGATGCAGGCCTTCCGCCGGCCCGTCTACTCGTCGCTCATCTTCAGATTGAACAACCCGGCCGCATTCCCGGCGGCCAAAACGGCTGTCGAGACGGACCCGCGGCTGACCCTCGAGGCCAAGCGGGAGACGCGGTACTACCTCGACCAGTCGGAGATGATGGCGAAGTTCCTGCGGATCCTGGGGCTGTCGCTGACGGTCATCTTTTCGATCGGCGCGATCATCGGCGCGATGATTACGATGTATTCGGCGGTGGCCAACCGGATCGGGGAGATCGGAACGATGCGGGCGCTCGGCTTCCGAAGGCGGAGCATCCTGGCCGCCTTTCTCGCGGAGTCGCTGCTGCTGGGGCTGATCGGCGGCGCGGCAGGGCTCTTCTTCGCCTCCTTCATGCAGTTCATCACCGTCTCCACCGTGAACTTCCAGACCTTTTCGGAACTGGCCTTCAAGTTCACGCTGACCTGGCGCATCACCCTGCAGGCCATGGCCTTTTCACTCGTCATGGGCCTCATCGGCGGCATGCTGCCCGCGCTGCGCGCCTCGCGGATGAAGATTGTCGAAGCCCTGCGCGCGGCGTAGCATATCAACGAACGGCTGACCTCGCTGCAGCTTTTGGGCGATGTCGCTCAAGGTTCCCGTCAAAAATTTCTGAAAGAATGGTTGACAAATCTCCTTTCCTTACCTATCATCCAAAGTAAGAAATAAATAATGAGGTTTGATTTATGCTTTCAACGGTTACCACCAAGGGTCAGGTAACGATTCCCAAACCGATCCGGGACGCGCTGGGAATCGGGCCGAACGACCGGATCGCCTTCATCCGGGAAGGTGAGAGGGTTCTCCTTCAACCCATCCGGACACTGAAGACTTTCCGGGGCGCGGTGAAGGCGAAAGAAACCGGTACTTTCTCTGGGGAGCGCTCCCTGGCCAAAAAGGCGGTCGCCGAAAGGGTCAAAGGGGAAGGCGAATGAAGAGCTGCTTCGTCGATACCAATCTCTTCATCCGCTACCTCACCGACGACGATCCGGAAAAGGCCGACCGCGTGGAGACGCTGCTCGGCGAGGCGTCGGAAGGAAGGGTGCGGCTTGTCACGGCCGATCTGGTGCTTGTGGAACTCGTCTGGGTTCTGGAATCGTCATACGATTTGAAACCTGTAGAGATTGCCCCCATGATCCGTTCTATCCTGGCGACGCCGGGAATGGAGGTGATCAACGGCGCCCTCCTGGCCAAGGCGCTGGATCATTATGAGGGCAATAACATTGACATCGTTGATGGCTATATCGCCGCCCTCATGGAAAAGCTGAACATTACCGACGTCTATTCCTTCGACCGGAAGCACCTCTCGCGCCTCAAAAGCCTGAAACGGATTGAACCGTGAGGATCAATCCTATACCGAACACCTGTCCGCTATTCGGCGAAGGAATTACTCTTTTCCACTGAATACCCTCCACTTCTCATTCCCCAGCCTTTCCGGTTTCTCCAACGCCCCCGCGTCTGAACTGCGGGTCATGGGGAAGGGCTATCAGCTTATGCCCCATACGGACGAGACGCACCTCCGGCAGCGGCGCCACCCGCTTGTTCAGCATAAAAATCGTCAACATGAATTTCATCCGGCACTCCAAACATCGCAGGTCTGAAAGAACTCGGCGATGGCTCTTCATGATGACCGGTCCGGTATCGCCGCGGTGAATGGGCTATCGCAATGCGAACGGCGGGAACGCCGCCAGTCGTCCCAACCAATTTCTACATTTGTAGAATTCTACAAGCAATGCGGGAGTATTGCCGGCCAAATTGGTTGAAATATCAGCATCTTTTTTTTGGCACGGCTTTTGTTAGTTCTTTATACATCACAACCCGGGGGATATCCGTCATATGGCTGTTCAAGATCAAACGCACTCCGAAGGCGCCCTGAAAGGTTTGAGGGTGGTGGACATGACCAGGGTCCTCGCGGGCCCCTTTTGCGCCATGTTCCTGGCCGACATGGGGGCTGAAGTCATCAAAGTGGAAGCGCCGGGCAAAGGGGATGATGCCAGGGGGTATCCCCCCTTCCTCAGAGGGGCCAGCGCCTACTTTACCAATTTGAACCGGAACAAGCAGAGCATCGTCTTGAACCTGAAAAAGCCGGAAGCCAAAGAGATCCTGATGAACCTGTTGAAGAAATCGGATATCTTGCTGGAAAATTTCAAACCGGGAACCATGGACAAGCTTGGGTTCGGTTACGACCGCGTCCGGGAGGTGAATCCGCAGATCATCTATGCGTCGATTTCCGGCTTCGGCCAGTATGGACCGTACAAGGACCGGCCCGGTTACGACATCATCGGGCAGGCGATGGGAGGATTGATGAGCGTATCGGGCTGGCCGGACTCGCCTCCCACCAGGACGGGCACGGCAATGGCCGATATCGTCGCCGGATTGAACGCCTGCATCGGCATCCTGGCGTCGCTCAAAGGCAGGGAACGGACGGGGCTGGGGGAGAGGATCGATGTGTCTCTGGTCGACTCGATGGTGAGCGCCATGGAAACGGTGATCCAGATCTATCTGGTGGAGGGTCGGGTCCCGCAGAGGGTCGGCAACCGTTATGAATTCATTGCGCCTTACGACTCCTTTGCAGCGGAAGACGGCTGGGTCGTGATCGGGGTCGGAGGTCAGGAGGTCTGGAAACGGTTCTGTCGGGTCATCGGTCATGAGGAACTGACGGAAGATCCGGATTTTCTGACCAACAGGGATCGGGTCACCAATGTGGTTCGCCTGGAGGAGATCGTCACCCAGTGGACATCGAAACGAAAGGTCGCCGAGATCGTGTCGCTGCTGATGGCGGTGAGCGTGCCCTGCTCCCCGATCCTGGACGTGGATCAGATCTGCAACGACCCCCATATCGCAAAGGCCCGGGAAATGATTGTCGAGATGGATCACCCCCTGGGAGGCAGGATGAACGTGGTCTCCTGTCCGATCAAATTCACCCGGATGAAGCCGACCATCCGGACCACAGCGCCGCTTCACGGCGAGCATACGGAACAGGTTTTGACGGGAGTCCTGGGGATGTCGAAGGAGGAGTATGCGCGCTTGAAAGAGAGCGGCGCCATGGGATGATCGGGTGCAATAGGCAACACGGTCCTCATCAATGAACGATCCACCAAATGGAAAGGAGCCAAAATCATGAAAAGTAACTCTCACCTTTCGATTTCATTCATTATTTTCACGATTGTCTGCGGGTTATTGCTGCCGGAGACCTCTTTCGGGGCCCAGAAGATGCTGATAGGGGCCACCTCGGCCTCCTCGAGCCATTACGGCTACTTCGTTGCGGTATCCCAGGTCGTTAACAAGAACGTGCCGGGCCTGGAGGCATCCGTCGTCGAAACGGGTGCGACGGCGGACAACCTGCGGCGGTTTTCGAGACGCCAGATCGACATCGGCATGATCACGACCAACACCCAGTCCGAAGCTTTCTATGGACGGGCGCTCTACCAGAAAAACCCGGTGAAGACCAAAATCCTGTGGGTCTATGTGGTCGCTCCCCAGAATGTGGTTGTGAGAAAAGACGCGCACATCGCCAAGCTTTCCGATCTCAACGGAAAGCGGTTCAACGCCGGGATCAAGGGATCGTCCACGGAACAGACCACCCATGCGGTGTTGAAGGCCTTGCAGATTGCTCCGGACTTTGTTCCCGGATCCACCGGAGACATCGTCACTGCCGTCAAGGACAATCGGGTCGTGGGATACGTGAAATCCGGAGCGGGTCTCATGCTCGATGCTTCGTCCAGGGACATTGCGACGCTGACCCCGATCGACCTCATATCGCTCGATGCGAATCAGGCGGCGACGATCGACAAGGAGTTTCCCGACCTCGTGGTCATCGATGTACCCGCGGGGACTGCGGCAAAAGGGATCGGCGCCTACAAGACCTGGGGGTTCGCCGTGGGCTGCGCCGCCGGGCTCGACATGGACACGGAGACGGCCTACCGGATCGTCAAGGCCATCTGTGAAGACAAGACGCAGCAGGCGGCGGCGTTTGCCGATGTCAAGGGCGCCGACTTCATGGAGATGACGCTGAAATACTCCTCATCGCCCCTGCACCCGGGGGCCATCAAATACTTCAAGGAACGGGGCGCCGTCATTCCCGACCGGTTGATCGAGAAGTAGAAAGCGGATTTTCGATCCGGAAGATGCGATAACCTTTTCGTTTTCACCCGCGTCACTGCGCTTGCGCCACATTGCATTGACACCGGTGAATACAGAATGTTTCGGGGAAAGTGAGATGGGCGATATCCAAGGCCGGGGATGGCGTCAAAAGGGAATCAATGCCCTGTCGATTCTGTTGGTCTCTTTTGTACTCTACACCTCTGCGACGGGACCTTTCGAAGGCATCATTCACCGGGCCATTTTTGTCGCCATCCTCGCCATCCTCGGCGTATTCCTGTTTCCGCTCTGGAGCGGAAGCCGCCTCAGGCCCCTGGGGATCGCCATTGATGCTTGCATGGCGGTGGTCGCCGTTGTTTCCTGCGGCTATGTGATCGCCAACTACGAGTTGATCATGGGGAGCCTCGGCAACCTGCCCATGGCTGAAACGCGGGACATCTTCATGACGGCCTGCCTGGTCGCCGTCATCCTGGAAATCTCGCGGCGGGCAATCGGCCTGATCTTTCCGCTGATCGTCGTCGCAGTTATCGTCTACGCCCTGTTCGGGGAATATATCCCCGGCCGTCTCGGCCATCGCGGGTTTGACATCCATTTTCTGACGGAAACCCTGTTCCTGAGCGACCTCGGCATATGGGGCATGCTGACAGGGGTGGCGGCAACGGTCATCGCCGCCTTTACCGTGTTCGGTTCCGTCCTCCTGAATACCGGAGGCGGACGGACCTTCATTGACATCGCGATGCGCCTGGGCGGACGCGCGCCGGGCGGGGGCGCAAAGATCGCGACCATCGCCTCGGGACTTTTCGGCATGGTCAGCGGCAGCGCCGTCGCCAATGTAGCCACCACCGGGAATTTCACCATTCCTCTGATGAAGCGGCTGGGATACCCGCCCGCAATGGCCGGGGGCACGGAGGCGATCGCCTCGACGGGTGGTCAGTTGGCGCCGCCGATCATGGGCGCGGCGGCCTTCATCATGGCGGAGATCATCGGCGTGGATTATGTCCGCATCATGATCGCCGCGGCCCTTCCGGCATTGCTGTTCTACATGGGCGTGTTCATGACGATCCACGTCCTGGCGACGGAGGGAAGCCTCGGCAGCGTCCCCGATGAGGAGGTGCCGAAATGGAAGGCCATCCTCCACTGGAGGAGGATCCTGCCGATCGGTACGGCCCTCGCCGCCCTGTTCTTCGGAATCCTGAACGGCAATTCGATCACCACGGCGGCCTTTTACGGGACCCTCGGCGCCTTGATCACCTTCCCCCTGGCATCGGTCAGAAGCCGATCCGACCTGTCCGCCACGCTGGGGGAGCTCAGCAAGGGGTCCATCGATTCGGCCAAAGGACTGCTGATCATCGGCATTCTGCTGGCCGGCGCACAGATCATGGTATCCGCGATCAACATGACGGGGCTGGGGGTCACCCTCTCGTCACTCATCGTCAGCCTGGGAGGGGAAAACCTCTTTCTGATCACGCTGATCGTGGCCGTCGTGTGCATGATCATGGGAATGGGCATTCCCACGACCGCCGCCTATGTTCTGGTGGCCGCCGTTCTGGCCCCGGCGATGATCAAGGTTGGGATCGCCCCGTTGGTGTCGCACATGTTCGTTTTCTATTATGCCACCCTGTCGGTCGTGACGCCGCCGGTCTGCATCGCGGTGTTCGTGGGGGCGGGAATCGCCGAGGCGCGCTGGGGGGATACGGCGAAGTATGCACTGAAACTCGGGGCGGTCACGTACGTCATCCCCTTTATGTTCATCATGTATCCCGGGATGTTGGCCCAGGAGGGCCTGGCGGCCTTTCTGAACGCACTCATTTCCGGTGTCGTGTTCGTTCTTGCCTGCGCCAATCTCTTCGGAGGAATGAAGATTTTCCGCTACCGTTTTCTCAACGCCGCCTTGTGGCTTATCGTCGCCCTTCTCGCCGCCACACCGAGATTGGATACCACCGCTACGGCCATCGTGATGACCGTCGGCCTCTATCTCGTGAGAAGAAGGATTCGTGCAACTGTCCTGCAGCAGGCCAGGCCCTGAACGGGGACCGGACCCTGCGGGAAGGCGGTCTTTCGGAATGAAGGTGTCGCTTCAGATATCGTACTGCCGGATCTTGTTGTAGAGGGTCGCGAGCGAGATGCCGAGATGGCCGGCGGCCTTGCGCTTGCCTTCGAGCGACGTTCCGAAGCTCTTGAGCGCCTCTTGGATCGCCTCTTTCTCCGAAGACCGCGCCACTCGGGACAAGGAACGACGGATCGAGGGCTGGGGGCCGACTTTTGAAAAAATCGGGAGATCATTGGGCCTGATCTCTTCCGTCTCGCTCGTACTTGCCGCAAACTCGAGGATGTTGAACAGTTCCCGGACGTTTCCGGGATAGTGATACCGATGGAGGATCTCGATCGTCGATTTCGAGACGACGTATCGTTTCTTCAGCCGCCGGTTATACTTGTCCAGGAAATATTCGACCAGGGGCGGTATATCATCCAGCCTCATCCGCAGCGGCGGAATTTCCAGGGAGATCACATTCAGCCGGTAATAGAGGTCCTCCCTGAACTTCAGTTCGTGAATGAGCCGTGAAATGTCCCGGTTTGTGGCGGAGATGATCCGGACATCCACTTTGATCGGTTTCGTGCCGCCGATCCTCATGAATTCACCCGTCTCCAGGACCCTCAGGAGCTTGGACTGGAGATCGAATTCCATATCGCCGATTTCGTCCAGGAAGAGCGTTCCGCCGTTGGCGATTTCAAAGAGGCCGAGTTTGCCCCCCTTCAGGGCGCCGGTAAAGGCCCCCTCCTCGTAGCCGAACAGTTCACTCGAAAGGAGTTGGGGCGAAAACGCCGCGCAGTTGATCGGAACAAAGGGGCTGGTGCTCCTGGGTCCTGCATTGTGGATGGCGTGGGCGAACAGCTCCTTTCCCGACCCGCTCTCCCCCAGAATGAGAACGGACATGTCGCTGGCGGCCATTCGCCTTGCCCGATCCTTCGCCTTCTCCATCTCCTTGCTGCTGCTGACGATGTCTTCGAAGCAATGATGGGCGCGGTGGATCTCCCGGACCTTGTTGCGCAGTTCCAGGACCCGATGGGTGTAATCTCTCAGTTTGTTGCTCAAAGCAACGATTTCCGTGATATCTCGGACGACGGAGATCGCTCCGATGACCCTGTCGTTGACCAGGATCGGACTGATATCCGCGATATATTCTACGTCATTGACTTTTCTTTTAATTCCGAGCAGCGCCTTTCCCGTCTGCAGAACCTCCGGCAAGCGAGCCCCTTTCCGGACGACCTGGACCTTCTTGTTCAGGATGGCGCTGCTGGCGACCCCGGTCAGCCGCAGGTATGAGGTGTTCACGTACTTGATATAGCCCTCATCGTCGGTAATTAAGATACCATCATGAAGCGAATTGACGATGGAGTCGAACAACGGAATCTTCTGCAGGGCGTTGATATCGAAGTCCAATGACGACATGCGTTACCTCCCGGAAGAACATCTACCCGTCATTACGAAATGTCTTCAATCTGATCAGGGGCGCATCGCCCCGGCTGAATAATCCTGATAAGGAAACGCAGGGTAACTGCCGCCGAACGCGGGCGGGAATAGCATGCTTGACGGGGCATCCCCGGGTGGGTATATAGGAAAAACGAACCGAAAGGTCAATACATTTTGCGCACGGCCCATACGTGGGCGAGGAAGTCACCTTCTGAGCAACTTCAAAAGTTACTCCCGGATAAACCGCCTCGCGGGGCGTGAGTCGCTATTATGCAATTCTGCAAATACAGGCTGCTGAAATGAAATCCATGGATCATCAAGACGGCATGCTGGATCATTTCCATCCCTTCATCCGGAAATGGTTCGCCGGGAGGCTGGGGATGCCCACGGAGATCCAGCGGCGGGCCTGGCCGCTGATCGCCGCGGGGAGGCACGCGCTGATCACCGCCCCCACAGGGAGCGGGAAGACCCTCACCGCCTTTCTCTGGGCGTTGAACCAGCTCATCACCGGCGCCTGGGGGAGGGGGCAGACCCGGGTCCTCTACGTCTCGCCGCTGAAGGCGCTGAACAACGACATCCGCCGGAACCTGATCACGCCCCTGGAGGAATTGAAGGACTTTTTCAAGACGGCCGGCGAGCCCTTCCCGGAGATCTGCGTCCTCACAAGGAGCGGCGACACCCCCGCCGAGGAGCGACGGCGGATGGTCCGGCGGCCCCCGGAGATCCTGATCACGACCCCCGAGAGCCTGAATCTCCTCTTGAGCTCCCGGACGGGCCGGGCGATGCTGACGGGGATCGCCACCGTCATCCTCGACGAGATCCACGCCGTCGTCGCGACCAAGCGCGGGACCCACCTGATCACCGCCGTCGAGCGCCTCGTCCTTCTCACCGGCGAATTCCAGCGGATCGCCCTCTCCGCGACGGTCCGGCCCCTTGCCGCCGTGGCCGAGTTCGTCGGCGGATTCATCCGGAAGGGCGATCCTAAAGACGAAGACTACGAGAGACGCCCGGTCGAGATCGTTTCGTCCCTGGAAGAGAAGCGCACCGAGATCCGCGTCGCCTTTCCGCCCGACGCCCGGGAGCGCCTCGTCGATGCCTCCTGGTGGCCCGTTCTCGCCGAAACCTTCCGGGAGATCATCCGCGGGAACCGCGCGACCCTCCTTTTCGCCAACAGCCGCCGGACTGCCGAGAAGGTGACCCGCCTGATCAACGAGGGCGAACCGGAGGTCCTCGCCTACGCCCACCACGGGTCGCTTTCCCGGGAGATCCGCCTCGCCGTCGAGGAGCGGCTCAAAAACGGGGAGCTCCGGGCCATCGTCGCGACGAGCTCCCTGGAGCTGGGGATCGACATCGGCGAACTCGACGAGGTTGTCCTGATCCAGACGCCGCCCGCGATCTCGGCGGCGATCCAGCGGATCGGCCGCTCGGGCCACGGCGTCGGCGGCACGAGCCGCGGCCTCCTCTTCCCCACCCACGGCCACGATTTCCTCTATGCCGCCGTCCTGGCCCGCTGTGCCTCCGACCGGGAGATCGAGGCCGCAACGCCCATCGAAGGCCCTCTCGACGTGCTGGCCCAGGTGATCCTCGCGATGACGGGTGTCGAAAAATGGGACATCGACGCCCTCTACGGCTTCCTTCGGACGTGCCACCCCTACCGCCGCCTCTCCCGCCGGCAGTTCGACCTCGTCCTGCAGATGCTCGCCGGGCGGTACGCCGACACCCGGCTCCGGGAGCTGAAGCCGAGGCTCTTCCTCGACAGGATCGACAACACCGTCCACGCGCGGGAGGGGGCGCTCCGCCTCGTCTACCTCGCCGGCGGGACCATCCCGGACCGGGGCTACTACGATCTGCGGATCGAGGAGAGCCGCGCCAAGATCGGCGAACTGGACGAGGAGTTCGTCTGGGAACGTAGAATCGGCGACACCTTCACGCTCGGGACGCAGGTCTGGCGGATCCGGAAACTGACCCACAACGACGTCGAGGTGGTTCCCGTCGATGCGAAACCGGGGATCATCCCCTTCTGGCGGGCCGAGGAGCAAAACCGGGATTTTCACTTCTCCGAAAAAATCCTCCTTTTTCTGGAGAGGTTCAACGGCCGCCTCGACGACCCGTCGCTGAAGGAGGAACTGGGCCGGGAATACTTCCTCGATGAAACGGCGGCCGACGAGCTGATCGGCCACCTGAAGCGGCAGAGAGAGGCAACGGGGACGGACCTCCCCCACCGCCTCCACCTGCTGATCGAGCACTTCGACGACCCGCAGAACGCCTCGGACCGCAAGCAGGTCGTCCTCCATACCTTCTGGGGCGGGAGGGTCAACCGCCCGTTTTCCCTCGCCCTCCAGGCGGCCTGGGAGGAGAAGTACGGCTACCGCCTCGAAACCTTCGTCAACAACGACGCCATCCTTCTGCTCTTGCCCCACGACTTTTCCGCCGCGGAGCTCTTTGCGCTCGTCACCCCGGAAACGATCGAGCGGCAGCTCCGGCGGATCCTGGAGACGAGCGGCTTCTTCGGGGCAAAGTTCCGGGAGAACGCCGGCCGGGCGCTCCTGCTGCCCCGCGGCGATTTCAAGCGGCGCCTGCCCTTGTGGCTGAACCGCCTCCGCGCGAAGAAGCTCCTGGACGCAGTCCTCCCCTACGCCGATTTCCCGATCCTGCTGGAGACCTGGCGAGATTGTCTGAAGGACGAATTCGACCTGGACCATCTGAAGGGGCTCCTCGACGAGGTCCGGGAGGGCCGGATCCGGGTTACCGAGGCGATAACGACGGCGGCCTCCCCCTTCTGTGACGGCCTGATCTGGAAGCAGACCAACACCCACATGTACGAGGACGACTCGCCCGCCTCGGGAAAGACCTCGGATCTGGGGGATGAACTGATCCGGGAGGCCCTCTTTTCGGGCCGCCTCCGGCCGCGGATCCCCGCGGAACTCGTTGCGTCGCTCACGTCCCGGCTCCAGCGGACGGCGCCGGGCTACGCCCCGAGGTCGGCCGAGGAGCTCCTCGACTGGACACGGGAGCGGCTCTTCATTCCTCTGGATGAATGGGGAGCGCTGCTCGCCGCAATCGATCACGACGGGGAAATCGACTCCGCCGAAACGGTGGCGGCAATCCGGAGTAAGGTCGCCGTGATCCGCCTCCCCGGGGCCTCGGCGGACGGCATCTGCGCACTGGAAAACCTCAGCCGGATCGCCGGAACGTTCCAGACCCAAGCCGAGAGGCTCGACGCAAAGGACGTCCTGTCCGGCGACCCCATCGAGATCTTTGAATTTCCCTCTCCCCTCGGCGCCGGGCCGGCCTTTCCAGGTCCGTTGCGGAAGAAACCGCCGGACATATCCGCCGTCGCTGAATCCAGTGAAGAAACGGTATCCGTCCCTATCGGGAATCTTGAAGAGGTCGATTCCCCTCTTCCGGTGGATACCCATGAAGAGGTTGACCTCGCGTGGTTCCTCCGCCGGTGGCTCTCCTTCTACGGGCCGCTCCGGAAATCCTCCCTCCCGGGGATTCTCGGCATCGCCGGACCCCTCCTCGACGAAACCCTGGCGGATCTTGCCGAATCCCTGGAGATGATCCTCGACCTTCTGACCGAAAACGCCGTCGAGATCGAGGTCTGCGACCGGGAAAATCTGGAGATCCTCCTCCGGATGGCCCGCAAGGCGCGGCGTCCCTCGTTCCGGGCGCTCCCCGCCGATGCGATCCCCCTGTTCCTTGCTGCCTGGCAGGGGCTCGCTGCGCCGGGTGATTCGACGGACGCCCTCAAGGAGCGGGTCGAGCAGCTCTTCGGATTCCCCGCCCCGGCCGAGGCCTGGGAGAAGCACCTCCTTCCGGCGCGTCTTACGCCCTATTACGGCGCCTGGCTGGACACCCTGATTGCGACGACCGATCTGATGTGGTTCGGCTGCGGCAGCCGGAAGATCAGCTTCGCCTTCGCCGATGACATGGAGCTCTTCCTGCCCCGAGAGGGCAGCGGGACTGAGGCGGATGCGTTGGGCCGCGGCGGGAAAGCCCCGCCGGACGAACTTGCGGCTCTCCTTCCCGAACGATTCGGCCGCTACAGCCTCTTCGACATCGCCCGCTACGCGAAGCTGGACAGCGCCGCTGTCACGGAGAGGATCTGGAACCTCGCCTGGCAAGGACGGGTTGTAAGCGACGCCTTCGCGATCCTCCGCCGGGGAATCATGACGGATTTCGCCCCATTCTCCCCGAAGACCGAGCGGGGCCGGTCCTCCCGGTCGGGATACAACCGGTGGGCGGCCAGCCGCCCGCTGGCGGGAAGCTGGCACGCGATCGGCGCCGGAGGCGTCGACCGGGATCCTATCGAGGAGGCGGAGTTGGCGAAGGACCGCGTCCGCCAACTCTTCGGACGCTACGGGATCCTCTTCCGGGAACTTCTCGCCTATGAGCTGCCGCTGCTCCAGTGGGCGGGAGTCTTCCGGGCGCTGCGGCTCATGGAACTCTCCGGCGAGATCCTTGCGGGTCACTTCTTCGAGGGGATCCCCGGGGCGCAGTTCATCTCGCACGAGGCCTTCCGGTTTTTGAACGAGCCTCTGCCGGAGGAGGCTGTCTTCTGGATGAACGCCGCCGACCCGGCCTCCCTCTGCGGCATCCGCAACGAGACCCTCAAGGCTGGCCTTCCCAGCCGCATCCCCTCGACGCACCTGGTCTACTGCGGCAGCAAATTGGTTTTGATCTCGCGCCGGAACGGCAGCGCCCTGGAATTTTTCGTCCCCCCCGACGACCCGCGCCTCCCCGAATACCTCTCCTTTATGAAAGCGCTCCTCGGCCGGGAGTTCCTCCCGGAAAAGGCGTTCTCCGTGGAGACGATCAACGGCAAATCGGCTGTCAAGAGCGAGTATTCGGGCGCTCTCAAGGAGTTCGGCTTCCAGGGATATTACAAGGGGCTGGAACTGAACAGAAAGTATTGATCGGAGGGAACTTGCCGAGCCGACAGGCTTGCCGCTCGTAAAGAATTTTCATCAATCCTTATCAAGGCTGATAGGCAAAGTACAAGAATCGCCAACCCATAAAGGAGGAATGGTCATGATATTTGAACAATTAAGAGTGGTCCAGGGAGATGAGTGGATAAAAATGGTCAAGGAGGCGGCGGAAGCGGCGACCGATTTATTGGACACCGATCAGAGACGGGCCTGATCGCAGACGGTACTGCAGGTCATGCAGGAACGGTTCGGAATGGTAGATGATTGGATGATCAAGGCCGTGGGTCCGATGGCCGGAGGCAGTCGGGTTCGCTCTTTATGCGGGGCTCTCCAGGCGGGTGTCTTGGCGCTTGGGATGCTTTATGGGGCGGATCGTGAAAATTTAAGCAGCCAGGAAGCCCTGGTAGAGTCGTTTCAACCTGTGAAGCGATTTTATAAAGACTTTGAGGGTGCCTTTGGCAGTCGCTTTTGCCCGGAAATTATCCATGCGGATCTGGACGTCCCCGAAGAGAGAAAGGCATGGATCGATCGAGGCGGGAAACACGAGTGTGCCTTGCTGTGCGGGCAAACGGTTCGACTCCTGTTCGGAATCATCGGTGAGAGAGAAGGAAAGAGCGCCCCGGGAGGAGTTTCGGATTGCATGGGCGGGGCGGCAGAGCAAAAGGTTTAGGCAAACGGAATTCCGTAATCATTGTTGGCACCCATGTTGCAAATATTGACATTAACGGTAAGCGCGATGGGGATAGACCTCGATCAACCGATAGCCTTTTAAGAAGCGATCCCCGGCCATCGCCCGCTTTCCTTCAGTTGCGTTGCAAATATACACTGCAATTTTGCACTGATCTGATGCGTCGACGTATCCGAACGGTTGTCGAGGCAACCGTTTTCACGGTTCAGTTCGGTTTGTACGCCTCTTCCCGTCGCATGCATGACATTGCGCCGCAGCGTCGCCGGTAAGGTAAAAATGTACCCGTCGTCAACCGACGGTCAGAATTTCGCTGATCTGGCGTATGGGCGCCACATCAGTGAAATTGGCAATATCCGCGCGCAGAGCGCCGCCGGAGGCTGCGCCGCCCTTCTCATAGCCGTCCACCGAGTCGAAATAGAGGTTGCCGATGCAGATGTACGGCGCCGGTTGATCGCCGCCGCCGGAGATGCCTCGCAGAACTTCCGTCCGCAGGAGACCGAAGGGCTTCAGATACTTTTCCACAAGAGCCATGTGCTTCGTGCGGCAGTATTCAAAATCGAAATGGCCGTCTTTCTGGTTCGGATACATCACGCTTACCTTGTACATGCCAATCTCCTTTCGGTCACGCTCCCTTGAGGGATTTTATTCCTGCAATACGCTTACTTGTTTTTATGACGGATATCAATCGGAAATGATCCCAATGCTGTAATATCTATTCTACGCATTCGGCGCCGTGCCATCCTATTTCCCGCCGTGTGCTGCTTGGCGGCTAATCTTCTTAACAAATAAAACTTGCAGGAACGCAATTTTTTCATAAAATAATTCTTGACAAGTAAGGACCATGCCGAATATAATGATGCCGTAACGGTATTTCTACAAAGTATTATGGCGGTGAGAAGTGAAAGCGGTATTAAAGGACATAGCGTCAATCCAGATGGGGTACTCGTTTCGAACTCGGCTCGAATCGATGGATTCGGGCAATGTGGCCGTCATTCAGATGAAAGACCTCTCGGTCAATAATCGTGTCGATTGCAGCGCGCTGACCGGCATCGATATGGACGATCCTAAAGAGCATCATCTGGTGAAACCGGGCGATCTTATCTTTCGGTCCAGGGGCCTGACCTCCACGTCGGCCATCCTACTGGAAGATCCAGGCATCGCTGTGGTGGCAGCGCCCCTCTTGCGGATCAGGGCTACCGATCAAGGCATTCTGCCCGAGTACCTGAACTGGTTTATCAGTCAAGCGCCGGCACAGGCTTATTTGACGAGCCACGCCAAAGGCACCGCGCAGAAGATGATCAGCAAGGAAACCCTCGATGGACTGGAGGTGGATGTCCCGCCCCTGGAACAGCAAAGGACCATCGTCGCTCTTGCCTCCTTAGAAGAGAAAGAACAACATCTCCTGAAAAAACTCGCCGAAAGGCGTCATCAATTCATCTCGACCCATTTAATCCGCTTGGCGCAAGGAGAATAAACCGATGAACGGAAAGATCGACCAGAAAGACATTAACAACGCGGCGTGGGCCGCCTGCGACACCTTCCGGGGCGTTGTCGATCCGGCGCAGTACAAGGACTATATCCTGGTCATGCTGTTCGTGAAATATATCTCCGATGTCTGGAAGGACCACTACGAGGAGTACCGCAAACAGTATGGCGACGACGATGCCCGTATCCGCCGCAGGGTGGAACGGGAACGCTTCGTCCTTCCCTATGCGGAGCTGAAGAACCCCGCAACCAATGAAGTGGAAGACCGGTTCCTCGCCGATTATTACAGCCTCCATGAACGGCGCAATGCGGCCAATATCGGCGAACTGATCAACATCGTGCTGGACGCCATCGAAGAGACGAACAAGGCGAAGCTGGGAGGGGTCTTCCGCAACATCGACTTCAACAGCGAGGCGAATCTCGGCAAGACCAAGGACCGAAACCGCCGCCTCAAGACGCTCCTGGAAGACTTCAACAAGCCCCAGTTGGACATGAGCCCCAGCAAGGTTTCCGAGGATGTCATCGGCAATACGTACATCTACCTGATCGAACGTTTCGCCTCCGACTCCGGCAAGAAGGCGGGGGAATTCTACACGCCGCACAAGGTCTCCGAGCTGGTGGCCAAGCTGGCCGGCCCCAAGCCGGGGAACCGCATCTGCGATCCGGCTTGCGGTTCCGGGGGCCTGCTGATCGAAGTGGCCAAAGAAGTCAATGACCGCAACTTTGCCCTCTTTGGCATGGAATCCAACGGCAGCACCTGGGCGCTGGCCCGGATGAACATGTTTCTGAACGGGGCCGACTCCGCCCGCATCGAATGGTGCGACACGCTCAACAGCCCGGCGCTGGTGGAAAAAGATCACCTGATGAAATTCGATATCGTCGTCGCCAATCCACCTTTTTCCCTCGACAAATGGGGCGCCGAAGAGGCCCAGAACGACCGCTACAACCGCTTCTGGCGAGGCGTCCCTCCCAAGAGCAAAGGCGACTGGGCCTTCATCAGCCACATGGTGGAGGCGGCCCTTGAGCAGGAGGGGCGCGTGGCCGTCGTGGTCCCCCACGGGGTCCTGTTCCGCGGGGCGGCCGAAGGACGCATCCGGACGAAGATGATCGAAGAGAATCTGCTCGATGCGGTCATCGGCCTGCCGGGGAACCTCTTCCCGACCACCTCGATTCCGGTGGCCATTCTGATCTTCGATCGCTGCCGGGAGAAAGGCGGGGCCAACCAGAACCGCAGGGACGTGATTTTTGTCGACGCCAGCCGCGACTACCTGCCGGGCAAAAACCAGAACGCCCTTTCCGACGACCATATCGGCAAGATCGTTGCAACCGTCAAGGCACGACAAGACGTCGAAAAGTATGCGCACGTGGCGACCTTCGAAGAGATCAAGGGAAACGATTTCAATCTGAACATCCCCCGCTATGTGGACACCTTCGAAGAGGAGGAGGAGATCGACATCGACGCCGTCCAGCGGGATATCGACCAGCTCGAAAGCGAACTCGTCGAAGTCCGGGCGAAAATGGCCGCCATGCTCAAGGAGATTGAACGATGACCACGAAAAAAGATACCAAAGGAAATGACGTGAAGGCCGGTGACTCCGGCAAGGGGGAATTGCTGGTCTATCAGACGGACGACGGTCGCGTGAAACTGGAAGTCCGCCTGGAGAATGAGACGGTTTGGCTTACCCATCAGACGATGTCAGAACTTTTTCAAACGACAAAACAGAACATAAATCACCATATTCAAAGCATTTATGACGAAGGCGAACTATCCCCGGAGGCAACTGTCAAACAATATTTGACAGTTCAACGAGAGGGGGAAAGGCAGGTTCGTCGCAATCTGGATTTTTACAATCTGGATGTGATCATTTCCGTCGGCTATCGCGTCAAAAGTCAGATCGCCACCCGTTTTAGAATCTGGGCTACCCAGCGGCTGAAGGAATACATCGTCAAGGGGTTCGTCATGGATGATGAGCGACTGAAAAATCCTTCTGTAGCCGGGTCCGCCGTCCCCGACTATTTCGACGAGATGCTCGAACGCATCCGCGACATCCGCGCCAGTGAACGCCGCATGTACCTGCGCGTGAAGGAGATCTTCGCCATGGCGGGCGATTACGACCCCTCCTGGTCGGAGACCACGAAGTTCTTCAGCGTCATCCAGAATAAGCTCCATTTTGCCGCCACCGGCATGACAGCAGCGGAACTGATCAATAGCCGCGCCGATCACACCCTACCCAACATGGGGCTGACGAGTTGGAAAGCCGGGGAAGTCCGCAAGCCCGACGTCACCATAGCCAAAAACTATCTGAAGGAAGATGAGATCGACGGACTCAACCGGATTGTCGTCATGTGGCTCGACTATGCCGAAGATCAGGCCAAACGCCGCAAACAGGTCTTCATGAAGGACTGGGAACAAAAACTGGGTGAGTTTCTGGCGTTCAATTACCGAAAGGTCCTTGCTGATGCCGGAAGCATCAGCAAGAAGGATGCGGACGACTTCGCGAAGGATGAATATGATCGGTTCGCCCTGCGCCGCCGGGAGTACAAGGAAGCTATTGGACAGGAAGAATCCATCAAACAGCTTGAAGAGGCGGCGAAGTGGCTGCCTAATGGAGAGAACGACGAATGAAGATTTCCAGGCAACCGTACGGAAAAACCGTACGCTTGAAATGGCCCGTCATTGATCAAATGGAAGAGAAATCTGCACACTTCATGTACGGTGAAGTCGTGACATTTTGTCACGGGTTGAAATTGGAAGCGCCGGTCGTCAGCAGCGAGAATTTCCTGAATCCACCCCCAAAACGATTTTCTGAAATAGCAGCGGCCGCTTTCGTCGAAACCCAGGCCGAGGCGTTGGCCCTGGACACAAAGGACCTGCCAAAAACCCGCCGACGCGTGAAGCGTAAGGTCCGTAAAGCTATCAAGGATCTGGGCGGCACCATGCCGGAAGACCTGCCGGTGCTGGAGAAGAGTACTAAGCGGTTGGGGCGTGGACAGAAGAAGCTGGAGGGCGAAGCTGATGACGAGTAAAAAGATCTCCGATATCTGCGATGTTATGGGTGGTTTTGCTTTCCAAAGTAGCGCAATGAAAAGCGACAAGGGCAGATATCAAATTATCAAAATGAGTAATCTTTATCAGGGGACCCTTGATCTTGACAGAAACCCCTCATTCTTAGATGAGATTGAGCCTCGTCATAATCAGTATCTCCTGCAAGAAGGAGATGTTTTGATGACACTCACCGGAACCATCGGCAAAAAGGATTATGGTTATTCTGTACAAATTGAAAAACAAAAATACCTTTTGTTAAATCAGCGAGTTTGTCTACTAAGGCCTAAAGCTGAAAAAGTAAATGGTTACTACCTGCTTCAATTATTAAGATCGAATAAGTTCTTGGATCAATTTTTTGAATCTTCTATTGGAGGCACAGGAAATCAATCAAATGTTAGCATAACTCTATTAAAAGACATGACTGTTGTACTGCCTGAAATTGAAGATCAAGTCGCCATTGCAGAACTGCTTTCCACATTGGACCTGGCCATCGAAAAGACAGAGCGACTGATTGCCGCCAAGGAAAATGGATACACATGGCTACTTAGCAGGTTGATATCAAACGATAAGCACCCTCAAGGACAGATACGGAACTTTGCCACTGAGGTCTCAAAAGTAACCTATTTAGGGACATGGCATAGTCATCCACGTGGAGGAACGGCATCTGGCACAGACAAGGATACAGCAGTAAGATTGTTGTTCGTCAGGCATTATGAACCGACTGTTTGTCTGATATGGACACCCAATGGTTTGATTCAAGTATGAAATTGTATCTATTCACAATTTAGCAATGGTGATTTATGGATGGTTTCCGGTTCAACGAAAAATATCTCTCCCAGATCCCGGCGCTGCAACTCCTGATCAACCTGGGCTTTGAGTACCTGCCCTCCACTAAGGCACTCACTGCCCGTCTGGGGAAAACCGGAAATATCCTACTGGAAGGGATTCTCCGTGACCAGCTCAAGCGGCTCAACCGCATCCACTACAAAGGACGGGAGTTTCTCTTCAGCGAGGAGAACATCCAGACGGCCATCCAGAAGCTCAAGAACGTCAAATACGACGGCCTGCTCAAGACCAATGAGGCGGTCTATGATTTGATCACCTTGGGAACGGCCCTGGAGCAGACCATCGAGGGCGATTCCAAGAGCTTTAATCTGAACTACATCGATTGGCGAAACCGGGAGCGGAATGTCTTCCACGTGACCGCCGAATACAGCGTGGAGCGTTCCCGCAGCACGGAAACGGCCCGCCCGGACATCGTTCTGTTCGTCAACGGTATTCCGCTGGCGGTCATCGAGTGCAAATCGCCCCAGGTGGGGATTGAGCAGGCCGTCTCCCAGTCCATCCGCAACCAGAGCGACGATTATATCCCCAAACTTTTCGCCTCCGTGCAACTGGTGATGGGCGTCAGCAAGAACGCGGCGCGATACGCAACCGTGGGCTCGTCGGCCAAATTCTGGGGCGTCTGGAAGGAGCTGCGGGACCGGGAGGAGGACGTCGCCGGCTTTGTCGAGAAAAATCTTACCGACGAACAGAAGGCGGAGCTCTTCAGGGGCGATTTTGCCGTTTGCCGTGCCTTCTTCGACGCCCAGGAGGCGGAGGGAAAACGGCTCATCACGGAGCAGGACAAGGCGCTCCACAGCCTGTGCCGCCCGGAGAGGCTGCTGGAGCTGGCCTACAAATTCATGGTTTTCGACGGCGGCATCAAGAAGATCGCCTATTACCAGCAGTACTTTGTCGTTCGCTCCACCCTGGAGCGGATCAAGCAATTCGACGGAGAAGGCCGGCGCAAAGGCGGGATCATCTGGCATACGCAGGGGTCGGGAAAATCGTTGAGCATGGTTATGCTGGCCAGAAATATGGCCCTCGATCCGGAGATACCGAATCCGCGCATCGTCCTGGTGACGGACCGCGACGATCTGGATAAGCAGTTGAAAAACACCTTTGCCGCCTGTGGGCTGGACCGGAACCGTGCCACCTCGGGACGGAACCTACTGGAATTGGTGGCGGAGAAGAAGGCGGGCATCGTCACGACGCTGATCCACAAGTTTGACAAGGCGTTGAATCAGAAAAAATATCAGGACGACTCCGCCGATATCTTCATGCTGATCGATGAAAGCCACCGGACTAATTTCGGTTCCTTCTCGGCACGGATGCGCCAGATGTTTCCCAAGGCCTGCTATCTTGGTTTCACCGGTACCCCATTGCTGAAAAAGGAGAAGAACAGCTTTGTCAAGTTCGGCGGATTGATCGAACCGCACTACTCTATCCATCAGGCGGTGGAAGACAAGGCGGTCGTCCCGCTGCTCTACGAGGGCCGCCATGTGGAGATAGAACAGAACAAGGCCGCCATCGACCTCTGGTTCGACCGCCACACCCAGGGGTTGACTCGGGAACAGCAGGCCGATCTGAAGCGGAAATACGCCCGCGCCGAGATGCTCAACAAGGCGGATCAGGTCATTTACATGCGCGCCTTCGATATCAGCGAGCATTACCGCGCCGCCTGGCAGGGGACCGGATTCAAGGCGCAGCTCGTCGCGCCGAGCAAGGCGGCGGCCCTGAAGTATCATGAGCACCTAAGCGATGTCGGCTTTGTGACCTCCGAAGTGCTCATCTCGCCGCCGGATACCCGCGAAGGCTATGAGGAGACGGACGAAGAACCCACGGACGAAGTGGTCAAATTCTGGCAGAAAATGATGAAACGCTTTGGGAAAGAGGAAGAATACACCAAGCAGATCATCAACCGGTTCAAGAACGGATCGGAACCGGAAATCCTGATCGTGGTCAGCAAGCTGCTGACCGGTTTTGATGCGCCGCGCAACATCGTCATCTACCTCTGCAAGGAGCTGAGGGAGCACTCGCTCCTGCAGGCCATCGCCCGCGTGAACCGGCTGCATGAAGACAAGGAATACGGATTCGTTGTCGATTATGTGGGCCTGCTGGGCGAGCTGGACAGGGCCTTGACCATGTACAGCGCCTTTGAGGGATTTGACGAGGAAGACCTGACAGACACGCTGACATCGGTCCAAGCGGAGGTGAAAAAACTGCCCCAGCATTACTCCGATCTCTGGGATCTCTTCAAAGAAATCAAGAACAGCCGCGATGAAGAGGCTTACGAGGTCCTGCTGGCCGACGGTGCCCTGCGGGAAGATTTCTACCGGAGATTGGCCGAATATGCCAAGACGTTCGGGATCGCCCTTTCGACGGAAGCGTTCATCATGGGGATCGACGAGGAAAAGCTGCGGCGCTATAAAGCCGACCTGAAGCATTTCCAGAACCTTAAAGCCTCCGTGAAGCTCCGCTACGCTGAGGCCATCGACTACCGGGATTATGAGCCGAAGATCAAAAAACTGCTCGATACGCACATCCAGGCCAATGAAGTCATCCAGTTGAATGAGCCCGTGAACATCTTCGACAGCAGCATGTTCTCGATGGTGAAGGAGGAACGGGGGGTCTACGGGAAGTCCACGGCGGCCAAAGCGGACGCCATCGCGTACGCGACCAAGAAGGTGATCACGGAAAAGATGGATGAAGATCCGGCCTTTTACGAGAAGTTTTCCAAACTGATCCAGCAGGCCATCGAGGATTTCCGAGCCAAGCGCCTGTCCAACATGGGCTATCTCAATCGAGTCATGGATATACGTACCCAGGTCGTGACCCGGCGCCATGACGATATGCCCGAAAAACTGTCCGGCAACGAGGATGCCATGGCCTACTTCGGCGTTCTGAAGCCAATCTTTGCGGAGCATCCGCTGGCCCCTGATGTGTGCGATTCGCTTGCCGCCGACACTGCCTTGGCCGTTGATTCCATCCTGGAGCGCCACTGGAAGGTGCAGTTCTGGGACGACGATGACGCCCAGAACCAGGCGATCAATGACATTGACGACTACCTCTTTGACGAGGTGAAGGGCAAGAGGGGCGTGGAGATGAATGAAGAGCAGATGGACGTCCTCATTGAAAAGGCCATGCAGGTGGCCAAGAGCAGGAGCGGCAGATGAGTTCGACCCGCCGTGCCATCGCCTACGGCAAAGAAAGTATTGATTTCAGCCTTGCCCATGTGGATCGGAAGACACTGGAAATCGCCGTTCACCCCGACCAAACGGCTCTTTCCATGGGACAAAAACAATAGGAAGAAAATGGAGGTAAAGTGGTAAACGAAATCTATAGTTTCATTCGCCTTAAAGCCGGAGATCGAAAGAGATTTTCCAAATTGCCGTACAGACTTGCATACCCGCCGCGCCGGTGGAATGACCTGGACCGATGACCATCCGATGGTCATTTTTTCAGGGACGGTTGATTGACTTCTTCTGATAAGGGATTATTCTACAAAACATGAAGATTGAGTCGGATGCCATCGGCACGATCTCAGAAGGAGGGAGCCATGAAAAATATCCATAGGCCGCCCGGGAAGCGGCGGGAACGCCTGTTCCGCTTTTTTTTGATATCCGCGTTGCTGCTGACCTTCGCAGCTCCCGTCTGCGGCCAGGAGGTTCGTTATTACGACGTACCGAAGGGGAGCCACCCGCACGACGTCGCCCCCGCGCCCGACGGAACGGTCTGGTATACTGCACAATCGCAGGGTTCGCTCGGCCGGTTGAATCCTCAAAGTGGAAAAGCCGAACAGATCGGTCTGGGAGACAGGTCATCGCCGCATGGTGTCATCGTCGGCCCTGACGGTGCTGCATGGGTAACCGACAGCGGCTTGAATGCGGTCGTCCGCGTCGATCCGGCCACGAAAGCGGTCTCGACCTATCCGCTTCCCGAAAACCGCAGGTCCGCCAATCTCAACACGGCGACCTTTGACAAAAAAGGAATCCTTTGGTTTACCGGGCAGAACGGCATCTATGGCCGTCTCGACCCCAAAACGGGACGGATCGACGTTTTCGACGCCCCCGGGGGCAGGGGACCTTACGGCATAGCGACAGCCCCCGGGGGGGAGATTTACTACGCGTCGCTTGCGGGCAGCCACATCGCCCGCATCGACACGGAAACGGGCAAGGCCGTTGTCATCGATCCGCCGACTCCGAAGCAGGGTGCGCGCCGTGTCTGGCCGGATTCGCGGGGGAGGATCTGGGTCAGCGAGTGGAATTCGGGACAGGTGAGCGTGTTTGACCCCGGAGGCAACGCATGGCGGAGTTGGAAGCTCCCGGGCGGATCGCCCCGGGCGTACGCCATCTATGTCGATGAGAACGACCTCGTCTGGCTGACCGATTTCGGAGCCAATGCCATCGTGCAGTTCAACCCCAGGACCGAAAAATTCACCGGCTTTCCGAGCGACCGCAGGGGCGCGAAGGTACGCCAGCTTCTGGGACGGCCCGGGGAGATATGGGGCGGTGAGTCGGGGACAGACCGCCTGGTCGTCATCGATCTGAAGTAGAAATGGATGTGATCCACTACAAGGCAATCCTTGCTTCCGGCGAACCCAGGTCTTTTTCGGATGTACCTTCTTGGTCGCCGAAGTATTGAGCGGAGAAACCAGGATAGATCTGTTATCAATGGTTTACAAAAGCGGGGAACACCCCGTCCTATTTTCCGGGGTCGGCCGGCGCCAGCTTCGCCAGCGCGCCGTTGCGCTCGTCGGTGACCAGATAGAGACAGCCGTCCGGTCCTTCGCGCACGTCGCGGATCCGCCCGACCACACCTTCGAGGAGCCGTTCCTCGCCGACAACCTTCTCACCCTCGAGCCGCAGCCGTACAAGCATCTGGCCGCGCAGGGCGCCGACGAAAAGGTCGCCTTTCCAGCGGGGAAAGGCATCGCCACCGTAAAAGGCCATGCCCGAGGGGGCAATGGAAGGGGTCCAACGGTAGAGCGGCTGCGCCATCCCCGCCTTGTGCGTCCCTTCGCCGATCTTTGTGCCGATCACGTAGTCCACCCCGTAGGTGATGACCGGCCAGCCGTAGTTGACCCCGGCCTTAATGATGTTGATCTCGTCTCCCCCTTGCGGCCCGTGCTCGTGCATCCAGATCTCGCCCGTCCGCGGGTGTATCGCCGCCCCCTGGATGTTGCGGCTGCCGAGGGTGAATTTTTGCGGCTTCCAGCCGGGCCGGCCGACGAAGGGGTTGTCGGGCGGAACCCGCCCGTCGTCGAACAGCCGGATCACCGATCCGGCATGGTCGCCGGGCCGCTGCGCCCGGTCCATCTCGCCGCGATCCCCCAGGGTGATGTAGAGGTAACCGGCCCGGTCGAAGACCAGGCGGCAACCGAAATGGTGACCGGTTCCGGATTTTGGTTCCTGCCGGAAGAGGATCTGGACGTTTTCGAGTCGGTCGCCGACGAGTCGGCCGCGCGCCACCTCGGTGCCGATCCCCCCCGGGCCGCGCCCGGCGTAGGAGAGGTAGATGAGGCCGTTCTCGGCAAAGGCCGGGTGCAGGACTACATCAAGCAGCCCTCCCTGTCCCTGTGCCGCGATCTGCGGCAGGCCGGAAACCGGCTGCGGATCGAGGC
>CAYSSF010000035.1:0-25588 GCA_964433455.1 uncultured Syntrophaceae bacterium | reverse complement strand
GCCTTCACGGTAATCACCCGGACCATCCCCGCGAAAGGCGTCCCGAAGATCTTTTTCTGCGCCGTCGTAATGGGAACGAAGATCGTGTCGTCCTGATCCTGTCCCCGATCCGACTGACCCTTCGGCGCCAGGACGCCGATGACCATAAAGGGGATCTTTTTGATCCGGATGATATGACCCACGGGGTCCGCGTTGCCGAAGAGGTTGTCCACGACGGTCTGCCCAAGGAGACATACCTTGGTCGCGTTCCGCACGTCCTGCTCGGTAAAGGCCCTTCCGGAGGAGAGCGACCAGTCCCGGACCGGCAGGATCCCCGGTGTGGTCCCGTAGATACCGGTCGACCAGTTCTGATTGCCGTAAACCACCTGGGCCACACCGTTGAACGAGGGGGCGACGTCCAATACGGCCGGGCATTCCCGGGCGATCGCCTCGGCGTCGTCTTGCGTCAGCGTGGATTGCGTACCGCTCCCCATTCGGATGCCGCCGGAGGTGCTGCTCCCCGGCAGAACGATCAGGAGATTGCTGCCGATGCTTGCCATCTGCGCGGAGATCCTCTCCCTTGCCCCGGTTCCGACGGCCAGCATCGTGATCACCGCACCCACGCCGATGATGATTCCGAGCATGGTCAGCGCGGAGCGCATCTTGTTGACCCGGAGGGCGCGGAGCGATATTTTGAACGTTGCGGGTATGCCGATCATCCGGGCCCCCATCCCGCCATCCGCATTTCCGACAGGCCGGAACCATGGATCAGGCCCCTTGAATGGCTCCCGAACCCCGGCAAATCGCTCTTTCCGCGGAAGCAGGAATCCTCTTCTTTCAATATTTCCCGGATTTTCGTTTTCGCGGGAATGACAATGCCGGGGTATTTTTCAAAGCGCTCTCTTATCATAAGTCTCCATCACGATCCTGCCTGCGGGACAGGTTCGTCGCTGACGACGAGCCCGTCCCGGAATTTGATGACCCGGCGGCTGAAGGCGGCAATGTCCAGCTCATGGGTTACAAGGATGATCGTGATCCCCGACTCCCGGTTGAGCTTCACGACAAGCTCCATGATCTCGACGCTGGACCGGGTGTCGAGATTCCCCGTGGGCTCGTCGGCCAGAATCAACGGCGCCCGGTTCACCAGCGCGCGCGCGATGGCCACCCGCTGCTGCTGACCGCCGGAGAGCTGGTTCGGATGGTGGTGCTCCCGCCCTTCCAGTCCCATTGCCTTCAGGGCGTCCATGGCCCGCTGCCGGCGTTCCCTGGGAGGGCACCCGTCATAGAGCAAGGGCAATTCCACGTTCTCCAGCGCGGTGGTACGGGGAAGGAGATTAAACCCCTGAAAAACGAAACCGATCTTTTTATTGCGGATCTCCGCCAGTTCGTCCCGGTCCCGGTCGCCGACATCGATTCCGTCCAGCAGGTATTGCCCGCCGGTCGGCACATCGAGACAGCCGACCACATTCATGAAGGTGGACTTGCCTGAGCCCGAGGGGCCCATGATGGCCACGAATTCCCCATGCGCCACCGTCAGCGATACATCGTCCAGCGCGTGGACGGCGCTGTCTCCCAGTTCGTAGACCTTCGTCAGATGATGCGTCTCGATCAATGCCATTGCGCTGTTCCGTCCCCGCGTTCCCTCCGGCTGCATACAGATTATCAGAAGAACCTCGGACCGCCGGTTTGCGAAGCGTCCTTTTTCGACTGTCCCGTCGCCTCGATGATCACCGCATCCCCCTCCTTGAGCTCTCCGGAGAGGACGGCGGTGTCGTTTCCGTCGCTGATCCCCGGGGTCAGGGAGACCCGGCGGGGGTTTTGACCGTCAAGAACCCAGACGCCCTGCGTCTTCGCCCCGTTCGCTGCACGGCCCGCCTGCGGGCGGCCCGCACCCGATGCCCCCGGGCCTCTCCGGTCCGGCGCGGCGCCCGCCGGCTGCCACTTGAAACGGAGGGAGGCGTTCGGAACCTTGAGAACGCCTTTTTCCAAAGCGGTGATGATGGAAACATTGGCGGTCATGCCGGGCTTCAGCTTCAGCTCCGGATTCGCCACCTTGACGACGACGTTATAGGTGACGACGTTCTGGACCGTTGTGGGTGCGTTCCGGATCTCCGATACTTTTCCCGGAAAAGTGTTGTCCGGGTAGGCATCGACTGTAAACTGGACGGACTGGCCGACCTTGATCCTGCCGATGTCCGCCTCGTCCACACTGGTATCGATCTGCATGCGGGTCAGATCCTCGGCGATGCTGAAGAGGGTCGGCGTCTGGAAGCTCGCGGCCACGGTCTGTCCGATATCCACATTCCGGGAGATCACGGTCCCGTCCACCGGCGAGAGGATGCGGGTATAGCTCAGGGTGGTCTCCTCCTGGTTCAGCGCCGCCTTCTGCTGTTCCAACTGCGCCTTCGCCACATTCAACTGGGCGAGCGCCGAAAGGCGGCTGGTGTCCGCCGTATCCAGATCGCTTCTGGCGATGAAATCCTTGGCAAAGAGGGTCCGGTTCCTCTCCAGTGTCCGGTCGGCGTCCCGCAGGGTGGTTTCCGCCTTTTCCACATTGGCTGCGGCGGCCTGCAAATTGGCCCTGGCTTGCGACACCCTTGCCTCCGAAAGCGCCGGATCGATCTGGGCCAGCAGTTGCCCTTTTTTGACCGGGGAATTGAAATCCACGAAGATCTGCTTCACGCTCCCCGAAACCTGGGTTCCCACCAGCACGGTCGTCACCGCGCTCACCGTTCCCGTGGCGGTCACCGTGGCGCGAATATCCCCCCGGGACACCTTCGCCGTCTTGAATTGGATGGTGTTTCCCTTGTTTTTCAACAGGTAAAACCCGCCCAGCGCCAGAACAGCCGCCAAAACAACCAAAGCCAAAATCTTTTTCATGGTTCTCCCGCCGCCTTCGCCAGGCTGGCCTGTGCAAGTTTATAGTCGTAAAGTGCAGAAATATGTGCTGTTTTTGCATTGCTCGCCGCGACAAGGGCATCGGTCACCTCGATGGGGCTTCCCACCCCCGCGTTGTAGCGGCCGTTGGCCAGCGCCAGATTCTCCGCCGCCTGGCGGACAATCAGCTCCGCGGCCACGGCGCGCTCTCCCGCCTCCTGCAGGTTCAGCCACGCCTGCTTGACATCCTGAAGCACAACCTGCCGGAGCAAAGCCTCATTCGCCGCAAGGATCTCCAGATTGGCCTGTGCCTCCGCCACCTGGTATTTTGTCGAGTATCCGGTGAACAGCGGGATATTCACCTGGGCGCCGAAACTCCACCCCTGATCCAGCGGAAAATCTCCCCCGCCCCAGCCATATCCGGCACTGCCCGTGATAAATGGATAATTGCCCTTCCGGGCGAGCTCGATGCCCTGCTCCAGGGATTTTCGTCTCACGGCGAAGGCCGTCAGGTCCGGCCGGCGTTCATAGGCCTTCCGGATGGTTTCATCCAGATCGATCTCCACCCTTTGAAAGGAGAATTGATCCACAATCTCGTACTCGGGTGCCTCCGGAAGTCCCATCGCGTTGTTCAGCGCAACACGGGCCAGCCGGAAGGCGTTTTCGGCCCTGATGAGGTTCAGTTTCGCGTTGGAGAGGTCGACCTCGGCCTTGGTCACGTCGAATTTCGGCTTCGTACCGACCTCGAAAAAGGCCCTGGCCTGATCGAGATGCTGCTGGAACTGTCCCACCAGTTCCCGGGAGACATCCCGGTTCCGCCCGGTCGAGAGGAGTCCGAAGTAGGCCTGTTTGACCCCGAAGCTCACCAGCGTGCGAATATCCTCCAGATCCGAACGGGAGGAGTCCCGGTTGAGCTCCTGAATTTTCACCCGCGTGGAGGTCCTTCCGAAGTCGTAGATATTCTGGTTCAGCGAGATATTGGAGGAGTAGTTGTCGTAAGCCTGCCCTGCCACGGAGGCCATCGGATCGGTTCGGCTGTAACCGACCGATCCGTTCACCTGCGGATAGTAGGCGGAGCGGGCCTGGCCGATCCTGCTTTCATCGGCCCTGACCGCGCCGGCGGCCGCCTGGATGTTAGGATATCTCGAAAGCGCAATGGCGATGCAGCGCTGAAGATCGATGATTTCACCCGCCCTGACCGGTTCTTCCGCGCCGGCTGCCGGCAGGAACGACCAGAAACCAACCCCAAAACAGACAAGGAACAGAAGCAATCTTTTCATGAAATCCTTACCCCGTCTCCGATTCCGGCATCGTCAAGCCCGGTCCTTCCCGATGCCTTCGCAAAAATTCCCCCATCATCCGCTCGCGCCCGGGGGGAAACAACCCCTACACGGTATATCATCCTATTTTACCATTCGGGCGGTCGTTCTCCATGGTTGCTCTCACCTCCTGCCGATACTCCTTACCGCCTCTGATCATTGCAGCGCTTCAGAAAAAGGCGACGGCCTCTTCCTGCGAGGAACAGATGGAAAAAATCTTTGAAAAACCGGCGATATCAAATATCTCCCGAACAGGATCTTGCAGAGAAGCGAAAACAACCTTTCCGCCGGATGCTTCTGCACGCTTGGCCAGCAACAGCAGGCGCCTGAGAGCGGCGCTGCTGATATAATCCATGTGAGAAAAATCGATCAGAAAATTTTTCTCCCCCCTCTCCAGCATCGGCAACAGCTTTTGATCAAATACCGGCGAAGTCGCGGCGTCAAGCTTGCCGTGGACCGCCAGAATGATGATATCCTTCCGCCGACTCTCCCGGATGTCCATGATCCCTCCTGCAATCGGAAGCGGTTCGCCGCCGCTGTGGCTCCACCATTCGAGGGTTCCTGCCCCTGAACGCAACGCGACCATTGTGATATCATCACTTTGTTCGTTCTGTCCAACGAAAAGCGCGATGTCATCGACGATTGCCCGGCACATCTCTTCTTGAAACCCTTATTTGATTGACATGTGAAAGCATTCTGCTTATGGTTCCTGCATGAAAAAGTAAGATCCCCTTGAGAAAGGTCGCGGACGACACCAACCCGAAATGGGGCGTAAGCGAGGGAGGACCATCCGAATGAAAAACAGCTTTCGCATCCATCGCCGGCTTGAACCCGGACAATACCGGCTGACGGAAGTTTTTGCCGATATCCGCACCTGTGGCATCTTGACCGCCATCTTTACCGACGCGGAAGAGATCGATCGGGTCATGGCGAAGACCAGGGTGTCTGTGGTCGACCAACCCTTTGAGATGTTCGTGGACAACGACGATGCGTCCATCACCATTGGTCTTAACCACCTGCGCAAAGCTTCGGACGAATTTCTCTATCTGGACATCATCCACGAGCTGTGCCATGTCAAACAGCACCTGCAGGGAAGGGACCTTTACGACAGGAGCAAGGCTTACGTGGACCGGGAGACCGAAATCGACGCCTATCGGGTTACCGTGCAGGAGGCCCGCCGGATCGGTTTAACCGATGAGGCGATCGCCTGTTATCTCCAGGTGTCGTGGATCACGCCCGAGGAGCACCTGCGGCTGGCCCGAAGACTGGATGTGTGTGGAACCCATGACCAATGACTATCGGTAAACCGCTTCGGTCAGCAGGGCCTCGACGAACCGCACGCCCGCTTCGAGTTGGGCGACGGGAATCCGTTCCTTCGGCGAGTGGGGATCCTCTATGCCGAGTCCCATGCCTACGCAGACCAATCCTCGCAAGTTGAAGACGTTGGCGTCCATGCCGCCGCCGGAGGTCCAGAGACGGGGTGTGATGCCCAGGGAGCGTGCCGCGCGAAAGGCGTTGGTCACGACCGGGTGGGTTTCCGGAATGGTGAAGATCTCAAAGGAGACCTCCCGCCGGGCCGTCAGGCGCGCGCCGGCGATGGCCGCCGCTTCGTTAAAGGCATCGAGGACCGCCTGGACTTGCCGCTCCAACTTTTCTAAATCGGTGCTCCGGACTTCGATCGCCACCTCCGCCCGATCGGGAACAATGTTCCGCGCCTTGCCGCCGCTGATGACGCCGACGTTCGAGGTGGTTTCGGCGTCGATGCGGCCGGTATGGAGACGGGCAATGGCCGTGGAGGCGACAACGATCGCGTTGATCCCCGTATCGGGACGCCCCGCATGGGCGGCCTTTCCTTCCACAACAAAATCAAGATCCACCTTGGAGGGCGCCCGGGTGATGATATTGCCGACCGGTCCATCCCCGTCGAGGATGTAGCCGAAGTCCGCCTTCAGATCCGCTTGCAGATATTTGGCGCCGAAGAGCCCCACCTCCTCCTGAACGGTGAACAGAATCTCGATCGGGCCGTGGGGAATCGCGTTCGCCTTCAACCCCGACAGAACGGCCAGGATGATCGCAATCCCCGCCTTGTCGTCCGCCCCGAGAACGGTCTCGCCGTTGCTGTAGATCACGCCGTCCCGGACCTCCGGGACCATTCCCTCCGTGGGGCCGACCGTGTCCATATGGGCGCAGAGCAGAATGGTGGGTCCCGCGGCGCTGCCCGGAAGCCGGGCGATGACATTGCCCGTGTCGCTCCCCGAACGGGCGGCGGAATCGTCCACGGTCGCATCAACGCCCAGTTCCCGCAGCCGTTCGACAAGATACGCGGCGACCGGGCCCTCCCGGCGCGAAGGGCTGTTAATCGAGGCCAGCGCGATAAATTCATCCAGAACATTGATCTTCATCGTTTCATCCTCTCCAATCGCTTGCCCGATTCCATCAAACCGGGCGCCTTTAAACCATGGCCGCGTTTTTCTCCTTCAGCACCTCAAGGAAGGCGTCGATCCGGGTTTCGATCTGGCCCTCGGAGAAGTTCCGCTCATCGACCATGTCCGCTTCGATCATCAGCGTCGGCAGCCCCTTCTGCTCCCGGATGATCCGCTGGATGTCGTACTGCCCGAAGGAGTAGGGCTTGCAACTCCGGTTGGAGTGCATCACGATGCCGTCCACGTCGTATTTGTCGGCCATCTCCATCACCTGCCTCGCCATCTCGTCCACGCCGATGTTGAGGTAGATCCGGGTGTGGCACTCGGCCATCGTTCCGAGAAAATCGTTTTCATCGATGTACCGGAGGGCGTAACACCAGGCCGACGTGTAGGTGTCGGCCACGAGACATGCGTCCAGGGAGGCAAACTTCTCGGAGAGCCACTTCGTCCGGTACCAGACGGGAAGGTTGTCCCAGAGGAGCCGGTATTTTTCGTTGGGAACGGCGCCGATTCCCAGAGCGACGCGCTCACGCATCTCGGCCAGCAGCATCCGGTAGTAATCGACGGTCTGCTGCGTCCCGCGGAGCGTCACGATCAGGGCGAGGTGGAAGAAGGCGTCGAAGGCGCTGATCGGCGCGGGCCGGTTCATCGCCGTGTCGAGGACCTGCTGCCAGAGCCGCTGCCCCTGGACGGAGAGCCGCCCGACCTCCTTGATGCGGTCGTAATCGAACCTCTTCCCGCAGGCCTTCTCCAGGAAGGCGATGTACTCGTCGATCTGCCCCTTGACGTAGCGTCTCGCCTCCGCGGAAAAACCCGTATGGCAGACGGGGGTGTCGAGGATGAAGAGCGGCGCCTTGAAAAACCGGGCCTGCACTTCGTACCATTTCAGGACGGTTCCGCAGATGTTGTTGCAGCAGACGAGCATGTCCGGCCGCGGCAGGCCGCCGATCGGACCGCCGTCGATCGGGGCGCAGGCAATATCGGCGCGGGCGTAGGAACAAAGGTCGCTTGAATAGCCCATCTCCTCGGCCTTTCCGCAGAGATCCGCCCCCATCTTGCTCGCCCCGACCATCGCCCCGTGGTTCTCCGGATAGACGGGGATCACATCCATCGCGATCAGCGGTTCGACCGGACCGCCGCTCGTAATCCAGGCAATCTTCTTCCCCGTCTGTCCGGCGGTTTTCGCATCGATATAGTAGGCGGTCATGATCTCCTTCATCTTTGCGACCGCTTTGATCTTCCGCTTCTCCCTCGCCTCGTCCTTTTCAGCCATGCTCCTCTCCCCGTTTAAAACCATCGTGCTACTTCTTCACTTCGAACAGTTCGACATCGAACACCAGGGTGGCGTTTGGGGGGATCAGTCCGGGGCCGCGCTCGCCATAAGCGATCTCCGGCGGGCAGATCAGTCTCGCCTTGCCGCCGGGTTTCATCATCTGCATCCCTTCGGTCCAGCACTTTATGACCCCGTTCAGAGCAAATTCAGTTGGTTGCCCCCGTTTGTATGAGCTGTCGAACACAACCCCGTTGACGAGAGCGCCGCTGTAATGCACCTTTACCTTATCGGTCGCGGCGGGGTTCGATCCGCTCCCCTCTTTTTGCGCCAGGTAAATCAGTCCGGACGGGGTCTTGATCGCCCCTTTCTCCTTTGCCGCCTTTTCGACGAACACCTTTGCTTCGGCAGCAAGCTTTTCACCCTGGGCAGTGCGCCGCGCGTTGGCCAGTGCCTGGACCTGCTTGCCGTAAGCTTCGATCTCCACGAGCGGTTTCTTCCCCGTCGCGGCGTCGGTGATGCCCTGTTTGACGACTTCCAACTCTACAGGGGTCAGGTTGAAGAGGGAGAGTTGCTGGGCTACGATCAGGCCGATGGCATAAAGGGTTTTCTGCTCTTCGGTCTTGGGGGGATCCGCGGCAAAGGCCGGAATGGCGAACAGGGTGACAACGGCGGCAATGATGAGTCTCTTCATGGTTTATCTCTCTCTCACTATTTATTTGGTAAATGGGGGCGGCAGCAATGCTTTCGGGCTTAGGCAAATAACGTACAACTTGAGATCGATGCATTCGATAGCCCCTCCGGGATCAGGAATACAACGGCGCCCATGCCGGGTCGCGTTTGCTTTACCGGTTTGTAAGATAGGAGAAACGGTTCCCCGAGTCAAGCAGATAGTAACAGCAGACATTTGCTACCATTATCCATTGAATCAACTATGAACGACGGGGTCCTCCCCGGACCGGCCCCGGTAGCGGGGAATTCGGTCCTGGCCCTGAACATCCTCGGCGATCCGGTCAGGAACGCCATCCGGGAGATCCCGATCGCGATCCAGGACCGCTCCTTCAATGTCGACGGGTCGCTCTTCTACCCGGACAACCGGGCATTCTTCGAGGGTCTTGATCGGCATACCGCTGAGTTGGACCGACATGAGCAGCGCAAGCACCCCCGTAACGGTGACCCTGACCAGCGGCGCGACCAGGCAGATCAACGTCACGGAGAATCCCACCGTGGGGGATACCGAGGATTGGGATATCTACAACTTCACGGAGGACGCCCACCCGATCCACCTCCATCTGGTGCGGTTCCAGGTGATCAACCGGAGGCTGTTCGACGGGACACCGAGCCCGAAAGGCAGCATCCAACCCTGGGAGACGGGGTACAAGGATACCTTCATCTCCTATCCGGGCGAAATCGCGAGGATCAGGGCCACGTTCGACATCGCGGGGCTCTACGTGTGGCATTGCCATATCGTCGAGCACGAGGACAACGAGATGATGCGGCCTTACGTGGTCTCTCCGTAACCAAAAACACCACGAGCTGACTTCGATGGCGCAAGTCAGCTCGTGGTCAACGGAAAACAACCGGCGGGAAGCCGTGAACGCTTCCCCGCCGGTTGTTCATGGTCATTCTTACCCCCCCGACTTTCCCCTTTTTCCTTTTCAGATCATCTCGACAAACGTCTCGAATCGCGTCCGGAGCTGCCCGTCGGCCGGGAGGCGGTCCTCGATCTCCAACAGCATGCTCGGTATCCCCGCCTGGTCCAGAGCCTCCTTGAGATAAGGGTAATCGAAGGCATGGGGATCGCAGAACTTCAGCAGAAAGAAGATCACCCCCTGCGCCCGCTTCTCCCGGACGAGGCGGACGAGATGGTCCGCCCGGTCGGTCAGACCCCGGTGCTTCGCCGGACAGACCACCCGTTCCAGGTACCGGTCGGCGATGGCCGTCACGGGATCGGCTTTTTCATCGATCTTTCCGCTGAAATAGCGGGAACCGGTGCAGAGATCGTCGCCGACGACCTCACCGCCCGCCTCCTCGATGATCGTATAGATGTCCGGGTGGTTGCAGATGCCGCCCGACAGGAAGATCCGCTTTTTCGGCGGCGCCGCGGCTTCCGTTGCGCCCTTTCCGTCCAACGCGCCGGCGACCTCCTCCAGAAGGGATGCCGCCCGGGGCCTGTCCATGATCATCGCGGTCCGGACAAGGGCGTAAAGATCGCTTCCCTTGAGGATCTCCGGCCGCTCGCCCTTCAGATCGCAGATCCTTGTCAGTGCGGCGCGGATCCGGTTATAGATCCGGATCGCGGCCCGGAGCTCTTCGTCGGAGATCGTCATGCCCAGCTTTTCCCCCAGTTCCGCGCGGAACCGACTCAAGACCTCGATCATGTATTGCCGGGCGCCGTCCGTATCCAGTTTGACCGGCAGGACCAGGTCGAGATGGAAGCAGGCGGGGACGTTCATCCGCCAGATGTCGGAGAGACGCTGGATCGAGTCGCAGGTATGGGGAAAAACGACGCCATCGAGAAACGCGAGACGGCCGTCGAGAACATCTTCCAGAGCGCCCCGGACCAGCGAGCAGCAGTAGGACTGGAGATGCGCCTCGGCCAGCCGGATCTTCTCCCCCGAGCCGAAGAGCCTGAAGGGGTGCGCCCCGGCGGCGAGGATGATCTCCTCCGGCGCGTAGGAGCAGAAGGTCCCGACAATCTTCCTGCCGCTTTCCGCCTTGAATCTTTTCACATAACCGTTCGGATCTTTCAGAATTTGGTAACACTCTTCGATCTGCTTCATCAATGTGGTCTCCTCGTCCGGAATCGAAAATCGGGTCATCCTGTTCTTGCGTGCTTCTCTCTCGTTCACAAGTCCCTATAACGGATTAGAGAAAAGGTATAATTGGGGGACAGTATACCAATTTCCAGCAGGTCAAACCATGATTGAGTATTATGTCTCCGAATTTCACCTCGAAGCCGCAAGGCAACAAGCATGGCGGTTGAAATATTTTGCGTTCGAAATGCCGCATCGTCCTTTCCCTCCCCTTCGACCCGGAAGTCGAGGAGGTTCTGCTCGGCAGTCGGGGGATCGCGGAGGGCGCCGAACCGGGCTCCTCATCCTCAACACGACCACCGGGTCGACAAAGGCGGCCGTCCGGGTCGCCGAGCAACTTCGGCCCCGGGGGATCGCCTATCTCTACGCACCCGCCTCGGGAGGGGTCAAGGGGGCCGTCGCCTTTCACGGTCCCTCTCGTACGATCCGGTGCATTGTTTCGAGAGACCCTTTTGCGTCATTCTGCAACTGCGCCGCAGAATGACGCTTATTCGGAGCCAAGTGGGTCGGGTTCATTAGAACATGACATGCACCGGAACGGTGGAGAGGCCATGGGATGCTTTCAAGTTACTGTTTTCCGGGCTCAAGCACCAGTAAATTCGTCAGTTCCTTCGCCGTGAAGAAATGCAGCGGTATCTGGCCGCCGTCAGCCCAAAGCTGTGCGAGATCGTCGTAGTGCCTGCTCTTATAAACCCCCGACTGCCCGGGCGGACTGATGATCGTGGAGTTTTCCGGATTGGCGAAATCTACGATGATGCGGATGACGCCGCCGGAGTCCATTTTAAAAGGATTGCTGAGTTCCCAGAAGCCCGAGTTGATTGTGTGGTGCTCCCCGTTGGTCGGGATCGGCTTCAGGTTGAAAAAACCGAGTTTGCTCCCGAGGGGATGGTCGAAATACATTTTGTGTACGCGTCCCCACTGCCACTTCTGCGGATCGCCGCCGAGCATGTCCGTCAGCTGCACAACGGCATCCTTCATGCTCTTCCTGATGATATCATCGCGGTTTTCTTTTTTGCCTTTCGTACTTGTGTCGTCATACAATGCGTGGTCGGGTTCATTCACAATCTTTGCAAGCACGAGATCGGGGATATAGATAAGATAGGATTGGCTCAGTCCCTCCTCCCAGATATTTTTCCCCACTTCGTCGCTTAACGTGTTTTTCAGCAGATGCGCGTAGAAGGCATTGAACAGGGTGGCCGCGGGACTGCCCATATCGATGGAGCAGTTCCACCCTTTGAAAAGATCGGCATATTTTGCAAATTCATCGCCGCCGCAGGCGGCCATGATCCGCGGCGCCCAGCGCTGAGCCACCACCGACACCGTATCGAGCTGCATGTCGCGCAGATCTTTCAGGCCGACCTTGCGCCCTCCCCGCTCCTTCATGATGTTTCCGAAGCGGGTCGCCCGCTCAAAGAGATAATAGTTGGTCAGATGATCGGACGCATTGCCGGGATCGTTGTTAAACGATGCCGCGTATCCGGACGCCGGGTTGTAATCATAGGGAAGTTTTTCGTAAGGCAGATACCCCGTCCATTCATACTCACCGGTCCACCCCGGAACGGGATAGGAGCCATCCCCGTTTTTACGCACCGGCGCCGAAGCTGTGAACTGCCACCCGATGTTGCCTTCCCTGTCTGCGTAACCAACGCCCAGATTGTTGTTCTTAATGAGCCGGAGGGCATTGCGAAACTCAATAAAATTCGCAGCTCTGTTCAGGTTGAACATGCCTTCCAGGTCGGTGCCGGGCGTCTCGAAGGCAGCCCATTTCATGGAACAGTTGGCCGGGGCCGTGGGCATGACTCCGGATATGATCGGACCGTGCCGCGAGAACTTCACCGGGAATTCTTCTTCCCGTATGCCGTTGTTTGTTTTGATGCGCAGGATTTCCTTGATAACCGTAAAGGTCCGGTATCCCTCTTCCGTTAGATACTGGTTCGGGTTTTGGGGGTTTATTTTTTCGACGTAGTAGTCAAGCTCATCGCCTCTGCCGTTGACGGCGCTCCAGACGATGTTCCCGTTGTAGCCCAGGGGTCCAATGCCCGGCGAGCCGGGCATGGCCCCGCCGGCGACATCGAAACTTCCTCCCTTGAGATGCATGATGAAGAAGAGGGCCGGGAGCGTGGGCTTCAGGTCCGGGCTTGCGGCGAAAAGGGCTTTGCCGGTTTCGGTCATTTTGCCGGAGAAGATCATCCAGTTGCTTGCCGGAATCTCAGGCAGCGGCCGGCCGGGAGCCATCTTGTCGGTGGATGCGGATGAGAATCGATGGAATACGCCCTTCACGTCGCCCCGGGGAACGGGACTCAGCCGTTTCCCCGTCAGGGTCGGAGCGAAATCGGGGTATGAGGGGGCGATGATCTTGACAAGCTCTTCCCCGGCGTGTTCGCCGATCCGGTAAAGGACCAGATCGACATACACCGATCGTGTGAGGCTGTAAGACATGAGGAGGACTGCCGCGACGCAATCCTCGGGCTCCCAAAGGCCGGGTTTCGCCCCCAGGATGATGAATTCGCGGGGGGTTCTCTTCATGTCCCGAATGCAGGCGTTGATCCCTGCCACATAGGCCCTGATGATTTCCCGGGCTTCGGGCGACAGGGCCTCATATCCCTTTTTGGCGAGACGGTGGATACCGATGGTCTTCAATAGCTTGTCCTTGTCAATGGTCTTCTCGCCAAAAAGCGACGAAAGCTCTCCGCGGCCGGCAAGCCGCGTGATCTCCATCTGAAACAAGCGCTCCCGGGCGATGATGTATCCCTGAGCGAAGAAAAGATCGGCATCGCTGTTCGCGAAGATATGGGGAACACCGTAGTGATCGGACCGTACCTCCACCGTAGACTGGAGGCCGTTGATTTCAATGTTCCCTGTATAATCCGGCACTGCCATGCGGAAAAATATCTGAAATGAAAGGTAGGCTGACAAAAGGATAACGATGGCAATCGAGAGGATCACTACTGATTTTTTCATGGCATCTCCCTGAGTCGGTTGGCAGTAAACATATCTATATATTCCCCCGGACGGATAACGTGAGCAGGGATCTTTTCTCGGATCGATCCATATCATAAGGATCATGAAAATAACATGGTCATCTCTTCCGCTTCTTCATCGTCCTCATCATGATGTACATGATGCAGCATGCGCTTCCGATTGAGTGATTGGGAAGGTCAAGGAGTGCGAAAGGAGATTCGACGAGTTCGCCAACTATTGTGAAAAATGTTCTTGACAGGCATCTTTAAAACGCGCGATGGTAATGACGCCTCAAAAAAGAGAGATGGCGACGATCTGAGTTTTATCAACAAGAGGATAAGCTGTAAGGATGGGCCGACAGGAATGAGTCATTCATCTGAAATGGGTCCCCCCCCCCCCCTTTATTTTCTATGTATATAAAATTGCTTATATTATCCATAATTCTCGTCATCGTCTCTTCCTTCATCGTCATTTCTTTCGATCCCCACGCCGGCTATTTTTCCCCGACCTGCCCGGTTTGCCAGGCCAAGGTTTCCCTGAACGGCGGCCGGGATGTCTTCACCCTGGAATTCCACCCTCTCGTGACCGCCTATCGAGCCGTGGAGCAGCTTCCCGGCGCCATAATCGTTTCTACGCTGCAATTCGACAACCGGGGCTCCCCGGCCCCCTCGCTCTGATTCGAAAGGATCCTGCGCGGATCCGGATTCACCTTTTTTACGGATACAGCCGAGGCGTCTTCGCCTCCAAACCGGTTCAACGGGGGGAACAAGCCTATGAAGAATGACCTGAAAACGGCGAGGAGCAAACTGTTCACGACCACCGACGCCAAGCAAGCCCGTGAAAACATGGAGTTCATGACGAACCTCCTGCAATCCTCGACGGAGTATTCCATCATCGGCAAGGACCTGGAGGGCAAGATCCTGCTCTGGAACGAGGGGGCCCGCCGCATCTACGGCTACGAACCGGAAGAGGTGGTCGGGAAGGCCAACTCCTCGATCCTCCATACCGAAGAGGACATCAAGGCCGGCAAGCCCCGCCAGATCATGGACGCGGCCCTGGAGAGCGGCAAGTGGGAAGGCACCATCGACCGGCGGCGCAAGAACGGCGAGCAATTTACGGCCCGGGTCGTCATCACCCCACGCCGCGAAGACGACGGCCAGCCGATCGGCTTTCTCCTGATCTCCAAGGACGTCTCCGGCGAGGCGCGCTTCCTCGAACAGCTCCGCAAGGCCAAGCTCTTCACGGCCGATGAGATCAAGCAGACCCGCGACGCCATGGAGTTCATGACGAACCTCCTGCAATCCTCGACGGAGTACTCCATCATCGGCAAGGACCTGGAGGGCAAGATCCTGCTCTGGAACGAGGGCGCCCGCCGCATTTACGGCTACGAGTCGGAAGAGGTGGTCGGCAAGGCCAACTCTTCGATCCTACACACCGAGGAGGACGTCAAGGCCGGCAAGCCGCAGGAAATCCTGGCGGCGGCCCTGCGCTCCGGCAAATGGGAAGGCACCATCAACCGCCGCCGGAAGAACGGCGGGATCTTCACGGCCCGGGTCGTCATCACGCCCCGCCGCGACGACATGGGCGATCCCGTGGGCTTCCTTTTGATCTCGAAGGACGTTTCCAACGAGATGCGCTTCACCGAGCAGCTCCGGCGGGCGAAGCTCTTCGACAGCGCCATCGTGAGCAACGCCCAGGAGGCCGTGGACTTCATCACGAACATTCTGGAATCATCGACCGAGTATTCCGTCATCGGCAAGGACCTCGACGGCAAGATCCTGCTGTGGAACGAGGGGGCCCGCCGCCTTTACGGCTACGAGCCCGAAGAGGTGGTCGGCAAGGCGAACTCCGCCATCCTCCACACCGACGAGGACGTCAAGGCCGGAAAGCCCCGGGAGATCCTCGACGCGGCCCTGCACAACGGCAAATGGGAGGGCACGATCAACCGCCGCCGCAAGAGCGGCGAGCAGTTCACGGCCCGGGTCGTCATCACCCCGCGCCGCGATTCCCTGGGCCGGGCCATCGGGTACCTGCTCATCTCCAAGGACATCTCCGAGGAAATCCGCCTGACGGAGCAGCTCAAATCCACCCAGTTCTACACCCGGTCCCTGATCGAATCGAACATCGACGCCCTGATGGCCACGGACCCCCTGGGCATCATCTCCGACGTGAACAAACAGATGGTGACCCTGACGGGCTACACCCGGGACGAGCTGATCGGCTCCCCCTTCAAGAACTACTTCACCGACCCCCAGCGGGCCGAGGAAGGCATCAAGCAGGTGCTGCGCGAGGGCAAGGTCACCAACTACGAGCTCACGGCCCTCTCCCGGACCGGCCATATGACCGTCGTCTCCTACAACGCCTCCACCTTCCGCGACGCCGAGGGGAGGCTGCAGGGCGTGTTCGCCGCGGCCCGGGACATCACGGAGCAGAAGGAGCTGGAGCAGCGGCTCCGGGAGTCGGAAGCCTACAACCGCGGTCTGATCGAGGCCTCCGTCGACGGCCTGATCACCGTGGATCCCTCGGGGCTCATCTCCGACATCAATGCCCGCATGTGCCAGATGACGGGCTATTCCCGGGAGGAGCTCACGGGCACCCCCTTCATCGACTACTTCGTGGACAGCGACAGGGCGGATGCCGGAGTGAAACAGACCTTCGACGAGGGCATCGTCACGGACTACGCCCTCACCATGGCCACCCGGGACGGCAGGCAGCTCGTCGTCTCTTTCAATGCCTCGATCTTCAAGGACCCCCTGGGCGCCATGCGCGGGATATTCGCCAGCGCCCGGGACATCACGGAGCAGTCCCGCCTCCAGAGCCAGCTCGTCGAAGAGCGGGCCTACAACCGCGGCCTCATCGAGGCCTCTCTGGACGGCCTGATCACCGTCGATCCGATGCTGAACATCACCGACGTGAACGAAACCATGTGCCGCATGTCCAGCTACACCCGCCGGGAACTGATCGGCACGCCGTTCCCCGGCTATTTCACCGACTCCAAACGGGCCGCCGAGGGGGTCCGCCTGACCCTGGACAAGGGGGCCGTCACCAACTACGAGCTCACGCTCCACAGCAAGAACGGCAAGGAGCAGCTCGTCTCCTTCAACGCCGCGATCTTCAAAGACGAGCAGGGGGCCGTGCGGGGGATCTTCGCGAGCGCCCGGGACATCACCGAGCAGTCCCGCCTCCAGGGCCAGCTCGCCGAAGAGCGCGCCTACAACCGGGGCCTCATCGAGGCGTCCGTGGACGGTCTGGTCACGGTCGACGAATCCATGTCGATCACGGACGTCAACGAAACCATGTGCGTCCTGGCGGGCCGCACCCGGGACCAGCTCATCGGCTCCTTCTTCCCCTCCTATTTCACCGAGCGGGAACGGGCCGCCGAAGGCGTGCGCCTCACCTTCAAGGAGGGATCGGTCAGCAACTATGTCCTCACCCTCCAGGCGGCGGACGGCAAATCGGTGCCCGTCTCCTTCAACGCCGCCATCTTCATGGACGCCGCCGGCAAGGTCCGCGGGATCTTCGCCAGCGCCCGGGACATCACCGCCCAGAAGCAGCTCGAGTCGCAGTTGCAGGTATCCCAGTTCTACACCCGGTCTCTGATCGAATCGAACATCGACGCCCTGATGACCACGGACCCCCTGGGCATCGTCACCGACATCAACCAGCAGATGGAGGCCCTGACGGGCCGCACCCGCGAAGAGTTGATCGGCACGCCCTTCAAGAACTACTTCACCGACCCGCAGCGGGCCGAGGAAGGCATCCGGCTGGTGCTCAGGGAAGGGAAGGTCACCAACTACGAGCTCACGGCCTCCAGCAAGGAAGGGCGAAATACGGTGGTCAGCTACAACGCCACGACCTTTGCCGACCGCGACCGAAAGCTCCAGGGCGTGTTCGCCGCGGCCCGCGACATCACGGAACAGAAGAAACTCGAACAGCAGCTCCGCGATTCCCAAGCCTACAACCGGGGCCTGATCGAGGCCTCCATCGACGGCCTCATCACCGTGGACCCCGAGGGCATCATCAGCGACGTCAACGACCGCATGTGCCAGATGAGCGGGTACACCCGAGCCGAGCTGACCGGCACGCCCTTCGCCGACTACTTCACCGACCCCGTCCTGGCCCTGGCCGGCGTGAAGGAGACCTTCGAGAAGGGCGTCGTCACGGAATACGCCCTCACCCTGATCAGCCGCACCCGGCGGTTCCTGCAGGTGTCCTTCAACGCCTCGGTCTTCAAGGATCCCACGGGGGCCGTGCGGGGCATCTTCGCCAGCGCCCGGGACATCACCGACCGGGTCCGTCTGGAAGAGCAGCTCCGGGAGCAGCAGACCTACCTGCGCGGCCTGATCGAGTCCTCCGTCGACGGCCTGATCACCGTGGACCCGGAAGGGTACATCACCGACGTGAACGAGCAGATGTGCCGCATGACCGGCTATCACCGCGACGATCTGATCGGCTCGACCTTCCGGCAATACTTCACCGACCCCATTCGCGCCGCCATGGGCGTCAAGCGCACCATGGCCGAAGGCATCGTCACGAACTACGAGCTGGTCCTGAAGACGAAGACCGGGCGCAAGGCCACGGTCTCCTTCAACGCCTCCGTGTTCCGCGCCGCCGACGGCCGGGTCCAGGGCATCTTCGCCAGTGCCCGCGACATCAGCGATCAGGCGCGCCTGCAAACCCAGCTCGTGGACCAGCAGGCCTACAACCGCTCCCTGATCGAGGCCTCCGCCGACGCCCTTTTCGCCATCGCGCCCGACGGCGCCATCACGGACGTGAACGAGGAGGCGACGCGCCTGAGCGGCTATTCCCGCAAGCACCTGATCAACTCGCGGTTCTCCACCTACTTCACCGAGCCCGACCGCGCCACCGAGGGCGTGCAGGAGACGCTGGGCAAGCAGCGGGTCCTCGCCTACGAGCTCGTGCTGATCACGCGCCAGAACCGCCGGATCACGGTCTCCTTCAACGCGGGCGTCTTCTCCGACGCGGCGGGCAAGCAGCTCGGCATCCTGGCGGGGGCCCGCGACATCACCGAGCAGAAGAAACTCGAGCAGCAGCTCCGCGATCAGCAGTTCTACACCCGGTCGCTGATCGAATCGAACATCGACGCCCTGATGACCACGGACCCCCTGGGCATCATCTCCGACGTGAACCAGCAGATGGAGGCCCTCACCGGCTATTCGCGCGAGGAGCTGATCGGCACGCCCTTCAAAAACTACTTCACCGACTCGATGCGGGCCGAGGAAGGCATCCGGCTCGTGCTCCGGGAAGGGAAGGTAACGAACTACGAGCTCACCGCCTCCAGCAAGACGGGCCAGCAAACCATCGTCTCCTACAACGCCACGACCTTCGCCGACCGCGACGGGAAGCTCCAGGGCGTGTTCGCCGCGGCCCGCGACGTGACGGCGCTCAAGCGGTTCGAACAGACCCTCCAGGAAAGGGGCATCGAGATGGAGAACGCGAACCTGGCCAAGGACCGGTTCCTGGCCAGCATGAGCCACGAATTGCGCACGCCGCTCAACGCCATCATCGGCTTCACCGGCACGCTCCTGATGAAGCTGCCGGGGCCCCTCACCCGCGACCAGGAGCAGCAGCTCGGCAGCGTCCAGACGAGCGCCAAGCACCTGCTCCTTTTGATCAACGACCTCCTCGACCTCGCCAAGATCGAATCCGGAAAGGTCGAGTTCAACACGGAGCCGGTCTCCTGCCAGAGCGTCATCCAGGAGGTCGCCGGCACGCTCCGCCCCATGGCCGACGCCAAGGGCCTCACCTTCACCTTCGACGTGCCGGTACAGGATCTGCTGGTGAACACGGATCGCCGCGCCCTGAGCCAGATCCTGCTCAATCTTGCCTTCAACGCCATCAAGTTCACCCAGAAAGGCGAGGTCAAGATCGTCCTGCACCGGCAGAATTACAACGGCCGGATGCAGACCGAGCTCGGCGTGATCGACACCGGCATCGGGATCAAGCCGGAGGACCAAGCCAAGCTCTTCCATGCCTTTACCCAGGTGGACGCCTCCAGCTCCCGCCGCTATGAAGGCACCGGCCTGGGCCTGCATCTGAGCCAAAAGCTCGCCGAGCTCTTGGGCGGCCGCATCAGCATGCAGAGCGAATACGGCAAGGGGAGTGAGTTCACCCTGGTTCTCGAGGACAAGATGGAGATAGCGGCCTGAGGATGAAAAGGAGACGATCATGATCTTTTCCAATTACGAAATCAAGAAGCGCCGCGAGATCCACCGCGAGATCGGCAACCACCTCCTCTCCGCGGTGCCAGAGGGGACTGATTTCGAGAAGCTCGACAACCTCTTCACCATCGTCTCCCACCTGAACCTGGGGAAGGAGGAGATCCCGGACGAGCAGGCGGCCTACGCCCTGTCGGCCCTCAACTACCACGCGGGCAACAAGGCCCTGGATTCCCTGGCCACGGAGGCGGCCAACGAATACTTCAACCTGAGCCGGGACCTGCTGTCGGCCGACTGCTGGGCCGCGCGGCATTACGAGCGCACCTTCCGGATCTTCCAGAAGGCGGCCAAGACGGAGTTCATGTGCGGCAACTACGGGAATTCCGAACGCCTGCTCACCCAGCTTTTGGACCACGCCAAGACCGACCTGGACAAGGCCGAGTGCCTGGCGGAGCAGACGACCTCGCTCTCTTCGATCGGCAATTTCATCAAGGCCATCGAGACGGCCAACCGGGGGCTCTCCTACTTCGGCAAGGCCATCCCCGAGCGGCCCGAGGAGGCGGACGGCCGGAGGGCGGAGCTGGTGGAGGACATCTCCTCCCGGGACATCGACATCCAGGAGACCATCCTGAACATGCCCTTTACCACGGACCGGAAGAGCAAGATCGAGCTTTCCTTCTACAGCGAGCTCATCCCCGACCTCTACATGTCGGGCCTGGTGCCGCAGCTCTATCTTTCGGCGGCCCAGTCGACGCAGCACTGCCTGGCGGGCGGCATGGACGAATCGGTGATCTACTCCTTCAGCATCATGGGCCTGCAGTTGGGCGAGCAGGAGCAGTTCGAGCAGGCCTTCCGCTACGAAGACCTGGCCCGGGACCTGTCGGCGAAATACCCGAACACCTTCGGCGCCACCCGCGGGATGAACGGGATCGTGTGGTGCAACATGCACTCCCGGAGCCACCCCCGGGAGATCGTGGACTATTGCCTCAAGTCGATCCAGTGCGGCAAGAACTGCGGCGACCTCTACAACGCCGGGCTTTCCTACGGTCCGCTGATGTGGAACCTCCAGGTGCAGGGGGTGGACCTGTCCATCATCGAGGACGTGGCCAAGGAATGCCTCCAGTTTTCCAACCGGTACCACCTCTCCTTCTCCGTAGGGCTCGCCGAAGCGATGCAGGCGGGCTGGATCGCGCCGATGAAGAAGGGCTACATGCCCGCGCCCATCGAGGACAAGCTGCGACAGTGGGAGCGGGAAAACCACATCGCCTCCGCGGGCAGCTATTACGTCCACATGGCCCTGGCGCATTATTACCTGGGAGAGTACGAAGAGGCCGCGCGGTGCCTGACGGCGGTCCGGAAGTACCTGTCGGGTCTCACGGACAACGTGCTGAAAAGGCAGTGGCACGTCTTTCTGGTCTTGAACGCGCTCAAGCAGTACGAGCGGGGAACGGGATACAAAAATGAAGGCGCGCTCATGGCGGAGATCCTGCCGCTCATCCGGAAGATCGAGACCTGGGCCGGGCTGGGACCGCTGCTCAAGCCCTACCTGGCCTTCCTGTACGCCGAACTGGAACGGGTGACGGGCGCCTTCAAGGAGGCCCGGAGCCTTTACCTGGACGCGATCAACCTGGCCCATCACGAGCGGTACGTCTTCCTGGAGGGGCACCTCCACGAATCCCTCGGCGAGCTGTTCCTGGCGGCCGGCCAGTTTCCCGAGCGGGTATACTTCACCGAGGCGGCGCGTCTGTACCGGAAGTGCCGGGCCGATCGGAAGGAGACGAGCCTCGTGGAGCGGTATCCCGAGTATTTCGAGGAGGAGGCGCGGCCCCTGCCGGCCGTCGATCTCGAGGCGACCCCCTCCTACACCCTGCCCGACCTCAACCTGGACTACCTGATGAAATCGTCCCTGGCCATCTCCGCCGAGATCGAGCAGGAGGCCCTGATGAAGAAGATCATGAACGTGGTGATCGAGAGCTCCGGGGCCCAGCACGGGTATCTGCTGATCGAGGAGGGGGGCGAGCTGTTCATCCGCGCCGAGAGCCACATCACCGGCAAGGAGGCGGCCCGGACCTTGAACCAGAACCTTGCCGACGCCGCGGACATCTGCAAGGCCATCTTGCGCTACGTCTACCGGACCCAGGAGCGGTTGATCCTGAGCAACGCCTCCCAGGAGGGGGCGTTCAAGGACAACACCGAGGTCCAGAACATGCAGCTCCGTTCCGTCCTGTGCCTCCCGGTGGTCAAGCAATCCAAATTGGTCGGCATCCTGTACCTGGAAAATCGGCTGTCGGACGGCGTCTTCACCCCGGAAAAGACGCAGATGACGGAATTGCTGACGCTGCAGGCGGCCATCTCCCTGGAGAACGCGCGGCTGGTGAACGAGATGATGAAGGCCGAGGAGCGGATCAAGAAGTCGTCCCCGGACAAAGAGGTTCGGCTGAGGGTGGTCCACGGCCTCGGCAACGACGCCGGCGGGGGGGGCTGAAGGGGATGCCCGCCTGGAAAAGAGAGGCGGCGGCGACCGGGAAGCGCGGCCGGATCCTCCTCATCGAGGACAATCCGACCAACCTGCAGCTCATGGCCTATCTGCTGACCGCCTTCGGCTACACCGTTCTTCCTGCGGAGGACGGCGTCAAAGGGCTGGAACTGGTCGGCCGGGAGGCGATCGACCTGATCATCTGCGACGTGCACCTGCCCGAGATGGACGGCTACGAGGTGGCGGCGCGTCTGAAAGGGGACCCGGATCTCCGCCGGATACCGCTCGTGGCTGTGACCGCCATGGCCATGGTCGGGGACCGGAACAAGGTGCTGGCCGCGGGGTTCGACGGCTACATCCCCAAGCCGATCGAGCCGGAGCTGTTCGTCCAGCAGGTGGAATCGTTCCTTCATAAGAAAAGTTGAGAGGCAGAAAGAACCGATGGCCGTTATTCTCGTAGTCGAAGATCACGCCATGAGCCGGCAGATGCTGAAGACCCTTTTCGGGTATGGGGGGCACCGCGTCCTGGAGGCCGCCGACGGCACGGCGGCCCTGGCCCTGGCCCGCCTGGAGAATCCCGATCTGATCATCAGCGACATCGTCATGCCGACCATGGACGGGCTGCAATTCATCAGGCTGCTGCGCGCCGAGAAGGGTCTCGATGCGATACCGGTCATCTTCTACACCGCCGCCTATCGGCTGCCGGAGGCCATGCTCCTGGCCCGGGAAATGGGGGAGTGCCGCGTCATTTCCAAGCCTTCAGACCCGGCCGTGCTCTTGGAGACGATCCACGAGGCCCTCGGAATCTCCCCTCAAATCACGCCCGCAACGGTCGCGGACCGGGAAGGTCCCGGCCCTGCAAGGCCCGATGTCATGCAGCGGGCAGGCTTGCAGCTCGCGACCCTGATGGACCTGAGCTTCCACCTGGTCGGCCAGCGGGATCCCGGCCGGCTGCTTTCAACCTTTGCCGGGGCCTGCCGGGAGATGTTGAACTGCCGGGAGACATTTCTGGAGATCGCGGCGGATCACGGCCGGGAAAGCTGTTTTTCCGGGCAGGAGAAGAACGGGACGGCCAACGCCTGCCGGGTGAATCCCTTCCTGTTGAAGGAAATGTCAACGTTTGTCCGGGAGAGCCGCCTGCCGTTTCGGTGGACGAAAGAAGGCAACGGCGGCGCCGAGGCGCTTTTACCCCGCCTCTCCTTTTCCTCCCAGTCGATCATGGCCCTCCCCTTCGCCACCACGAAGAAGGTCTACGGGTGGCTCTGCTTCGTCGACAAGAACGACGCCCCTCAGTTCGGCGTCGAGGACGAGGAGATGGCCGTTGCCCTGATCGCGCAGGGGGCCCTCGCCTATGAAAATCTCCTTCTGATCGAAGAACTCGAGCGGCGCGCCGCGGAACTTCGCGCCAGCGAGGAGAAGCTGCATAGGGCCCTGACGACCACCGGGGTCCAGGGCTGGTCCTGGGATATCGCCGCCGGCCGGATCACGTTTTTGGGAACATCCACAACCCAGCGGCATAGCCTGTCCGCGCAGGATTTCTACCTGGCCGTTCATTCCGACGACCGGGGCCGCCTGCGCGAGGCCTTCGAGAACGCCTCGCGCGCGGACGCCGGCGCGGACTTCAACTGCGAGTACCGCTTCAAGGCCGCTTCCGTCCCGGAGCGCTGGCTCCTCTCCCGGGGCGTCGCGGTGCGCGATCCTGCCGGCAAACCCCTCTCCCTGGAAGGGGTCAACTTCGACATCTCCGAGCGCAAACTGGCGGAAGAAAAGACGAAGGAGCACGCGGGGAAGCTCGCGGAACTCAATGAGGAAATGGAGAGCTTCAGCTACACCATCGCCCACGACCTTCGCGCCCCCTTGCGGGCCATTGACGGGTATACCAACATGATCCTGAAAAAGGAGGGCATGCAGTTCAACGAGGAGACCCGGCGAAAGTTCAACATGATCCGGGAGAACGCCCACACGATGGGGCAGCTCATCGAGGGCCTCCTGGCCTTCTCCCGCCTCGGCAGGCAGACCCTCTCCTGTAAAAACCTCGACATGGACGCCCTGATCCAGGAGGCGTGGCAAGAGCAGCAGGCGATCAACCCCGGGAGGCGCATCACCCTGAAGGTCGGAGCAATCCCCTCGAGCATCGGCGACCGGACGCTCATCCGGCAGGTTTTCTGCAACCTTTTTTCGAACGCGGTCAAGTTCACCCGGGTCCGGGAGGCCCCGCTGATCGAGGTGGGCGCTTATCAGAAGGAAAGCGAGAATATTTACTATATGAAGGACAACGGCATCGGCTTCGACGTGCGGTACTACGACAAGCTGTTCGGCGTCTTTCAACGGCTGCACAACGTCAGCGACTACGAGGGCACCGGGATCGGTCTGTCGCTCGTCCAGCGCGTCATCCTGCGCCACGGCGGCCGGGTCTGGGCCGAGGGGGAGGTCGATAAGGGCGCGACCTTCTATTTCTCCATTCCTGTCGCTTGCCCGAAAACCCAGTCTATTGCCCCTGTTCGACAGTGATCCTCAGGTATTCCGCAGAGGCGCTTCGCCGCCGCCTGCTTCTCCTTCATCTTCACACCCCGGGCGATCATCACCCGCTGTGCCTGCGGCGAGCCCGCGCCGTGCATCGATTCCGTCAGGTAGCCGACGGCTGCGGCCCCCAGCGTCAGGTTTTCGATCAGCCGGAGGATCCGCATCCGGTGTTCCGTCGGGACGCCGGCCCGGCCGCGGCAGTACTTCGCAAGCCAGGGGCCGGTTTCCTCGGCCTTCAGGTCCTTTTCCGAGGGGAGCGTGACCAGGAGCCCCCCGGCGATGTCCTGGGCGAGCCGGGCGATTTCGTAGGGAAAGCGGGTGACGTTCTGTTTGTGGACATTGGCGAGGAGGGTGTCCACCATCCAGGTGCCGGAGGCTTCGCGATGGCCCTCGGCGGCGCAGGCGATGCAGCCGCAGTAGAGGGTCTCGTTCAGGTGGTTCATCTCGATGATCTTGTCGCGGATGTGCGACGCCTTCGCGACGCCGTTGTGCTCGGCCGCTGTCTGAGCGGCGCCGATCAGGACGTCCCCCACGCCGACCTTGCAGGCGTAGCTCTGCCGGTGGTAGGAGGCGAACTGTTCGACGAGGCCGCCGGCGAATGCGTGCTCGCCGCAGAGGAAGACCCGCTCCCAAGGGACGAAGACGTTGTCGAAGACGACAAGGGCTTCATGGCCGCCGAAGAAAAGGTTCCCCCGGTCGAAGGTGGACCCTTCCAGTTTCCGGGTATCGCAGGACTGGCGGCCGAGGATGTAGGTGATCCCCGGG
>CAYSSF010000034.1:0-25871 GCA_964433455.1 uncultured Syntrophaceae bacterium | reverse complement strand
GTGTGGCCGATGAGGACAGGCATCTCACCGCCAAGGAGCTTGAGAACCTGATCCTCGCCAGAAACCGCGAGGCGCTCCGGTGGGATAACCAGCCCTGCAAATCCACTGTGAAAGACCTCAGCGAAAGAAAAATGAGGGCCTTTGTGAAGCGCGCCGGTCTCGCATGGGACAAGAGCGCCAATGTACTGGAAAAACTGGGGCTGCTCCAGAATGGGCAACTGCTCAATGCGGCCCCTCTTTTTTTTGCGAAAGAACCTGAACTGCAACTGCGCTACGCCGTTTTTGCCACAACGGACAGCGCCACCATTATTGACCGCCACGACTTCACCGGCGACATCCTGGAACTCATCGAAGAAGCGCAAAAATACATTCTCAAAAACATTCACATCGGCATGAAACTCGAAGGCCTCTACCGCGTGGATGTGCCTGAAATATCGGTAGCCGCCATGCGTGAAGCCATCATCAACGCCTTCTGCCATCGCGACTATCGAGACCCGGACTATGTGCAGGTAGCCATTTTGAAGGACCGCGTCGAAATCCGCAATCCCGGCGAGCTTTATGGCGGGTTGACCATCGCCCGGATCCGCAAGGGCAATGTTTCCAGACGGCGGAACCCCCTTGTTGCCGAATTGATGCGCCGCATCCAGATGGTCGAGACCTGGGGGCGCGGCATGCGCCTCATCCTTGCCGAGGAGCCGACCGTTCAATTCGAGGAAGTAGCCCAGCTTTTCATCACCAGCTTTATCTATCTGGCGAAGCAGCTTTCAACGGAGCGAGTCGCACGCTTTTTCGCACTCCAGGAGAGCGGTTCAACGCGCTATGGACTACCCGTATCTGCAATCGAGTCAGTTGAAATCCCGACACCACCAAAACCCGAACAAACCAAAATCGCCGAAATCCTCTCGACAGTAGACCGGGTGATTGAACAAACCGAGGCGCTGATTGCCAAACAGCAGCGAATCAAGGCCGGCCTGATGCAGGACCTCCTCACCTGCGGCATCGACGAACACGGCAACCTCCGCTCCGAGGAAACCCACAAATTCAAAGACTCCCCTTTGGGCAGGATTCCTGTGGAATGGGCAATTAAGAGCTTGAATGATTGTGTCATGCCAGATGCTCCGATCTGTTATGGTATTCTAATGCCCTGAACTGACTACGACGATGGTGTCCCCGTTATAAAAGTTAAGGACATTTTCGCTGGAAAAATAAAGCAGGATAACCTGCTGCTAACAGATCCGGATATCGATAAGCTATACAAACGTTCAAGACTTCGTGCGGGAGACCTGCTTATCACAATTAGAGGAACTAAGGTGGACCCATTTGTCAAGCACGCAAGAATAATTACATGTTAACCACCGAGTTGTCTCGTTTGATAGAAATACTGGGAGGGCCATCTTCCGATCTTATCGCGAATACGGGTGTTATGGCCTCGTTTATTGATGTGCTTTTATATGAGTGTTTTGATGGGTTTAAGGTTAGACGAATTCTGAGTGAAATTTTCGTTTCTATTACAAATGGTCGTCAGGAAGATCAGCGAGACCTTATAGAACTCATAATGAGGAAAATTCGGACAAAAAGGAAGTTTTTGTATGAACATGCCTTAAGTTGGATTACAGGTCACTCTTTAGGGATGCCATATTTTTGTGATCTTCTGAAGAAGCAGAGAAGCGGACAATAAATCGGCACAGAATTACGCGTAATCAGTCTGAATGGAATAGCCATGGTTATAGGAAATCTGCAATGAGAAACCAGTACGTTCCGCCATACCGCATCACCCCTGCCATTCTGCACAGTATCGAACAGATCGGCGAGGCATTGGGGACGCTCCGGGTGGGCACTGACAGTGCTGCGGTTCCCGTCCTGCGGCGGGGCAACCGCATCAAGACCGTTCAGGCGTCGCTGGCCATCGAAGGCAACACGCTGAGTCTCGAACAGCGGACACGCCCCGCGCCCGCAACCAGAAATACCGCCTGACAAAACTCGGCGTGAAACTTATAGAGAAGGGTAAGAAGGGTAAACTTTGTGAAAAATAACCGGCTATTCCCAAATAGAAAAATATCCGAAACATTTCTTGATTATGCATCGCCTATGCTACAAGTCTTACCCGCGACAGCGAACACGAAGGATATCGAAAAGATTCTCAAGATTGCCTTCACTGTTTGGAATGCGGTTGTATTTGCGGACGTGAAAGGAGATGAGCATTTTCTTGTGGAACTGCGGAAGGAGACCTCTTCCGCAGTTGAAACAGAAATTATTATCAATAATCTGATCATCAGGAAAAGGACATTGTTTGGTAATGACCAGCGACTGATTGGGGAATACAGATTAACAATGAAAAAGGGGGAATTTAATCTACAGGTTGAGGCGAGAACATCTTACCCGAAGGTGTGAACAGAGTGCTGATGGAGGTTACCTGCATATGAGCCCTGAGGAAGCCCAGACCATCGAGTGGAAAGAATCCTGGCGCGACGAGTATCTCCGCTGGATCAGCGGGTTTGCCAACGCCCAGGGCGGGACGCTGATCATCGGTAAGAACGACAAGGGTAAAGTGCTCGGGGTCGCCGACGCTCAGAAGCTCCTGGAATACATCCCCAACAAAATCAAGGATATTCTCGGGATCATCGTGGATGTCAATCTGCGTGTCGAGCAGGGCAAAGAGCTGCTCGAAATTGTGGTGGAACCGTACCCCTATCCCGTCAGCTACAAAGGCGAGTACCATTATCGCAGCGGCAGCACGAAGCAGGAGTTGAAAGGGGCGGCCCTTGACCGGTTTTTGTTCAGGAAGCAGGGAAAAACCTGGGACGGGGTGCCGGTCCCGCGGGTAAGCCTTTCCGATTTCAAGGAAGAAGCCTTTCAGATTTTTCGTGCCAAGGCTTCCAGAAGCGGTCGCATGAGCGAGGAGGTCCTGGCGGACAGCAACGCCTCGCTGATCGAAAATCTCAACCTGAGGGAGGGGGGTTACCTCAAGCGCGCCGCCCTGTTGCTTTTCCATCACGATCCGGAAAAGTGGGTGGTCGGGGCCTGCATCAAGATCGGTTATTTCCGCACGGACGCCGATCTGCTCTATCAGGACGAGATCCACGGCAGCCTTTTCGTCCAGGCGGAGAAAGCCATGGACCTGCTGCTGACCAAATACCTCAAGGCGGCCATCAGCTACGAAGGGATCACCCGTGTGGAGCGGTTCCCTTTTCCCAAGGCGGCCTTGCGGGAAGCCCTGTTGAACGCCATTGTGCACAAGGACTACAGCGGCGGTTCGCCCATCCAAATCAGCGTGTACGAAGACAGAATCTATTTCTGGAATGACGGTCTGTTGCCTGAAAACTGGACCGTGGCGCAGTTGTTGGCGAAACACGCATCGAAACCCTTCAACCCGCTAATCGCCAATGCCTTCTTCCGAGCCGGGATGATCGAATCCTGGGGCCGGGGCATCGAGAAGATCAACCGGGAATGCGATGCGGCAGGCGTGCCGCTGCCCGAATACCGCACCGATGCCTCGGGATTGATGGTGCAGTTCCGGAGCGGTGCCCGGCAAGAAGAAAAAGTGACGGAGAAAACGCTACAGAAAACGCTACAGAAAACGTCGGAGAAAACGTCGGAGAAAACGTCGGAGAAAATCATCACCCTGCTCAGGGCCGACGGTGGCCTTTCGATTCAAGAATTGGCTGAGCAAATTGGTAAAACAACCAGAACCATTGAACGCACCCTCCGCAGATTACGGGAAGAGCGGGCTATTAAACGCATCGGCCCTGACAAGGGCGGCCATTGGGTGGTTAAGGAGAAGCCATGATCCAAGACACGACGCCCCCGCACAGCCGGCTCGATGAACGGAACCATGTGGAAAAGCCCTTCCTCGATCAGTTGGCCGGGTTGGGCTGGGAGGTTCTCGATCTTGACAGTAAGCAGCACCCGGGCGACTCCTTCCGTGAGAGCTTCACCGCGGTCGTCATGTTACCGGTCCTGCGGGAGCGGCTCAAGGTCATTAACCCCTGGCTGGAGGACGACCAGGTGGAGGAGGCGGTCAAACAGCTCACAGCGAGCTTCCCCGGGACCGACCTGATCAAGAACAACCGCCACGTCTTCACGCTGCTCCTGGAAAGCACGAGCGTGAGCATCAACCGCCAAACCGGAGAGAAGAGCCCGACGGTGCGGTTTGTCGACTTTGACTGCCGAGCCAACAACCGCTTCATCGCCGTCTGCCAGCCCAAGGTGCGCATCCTGGGGACGGAACACCACATCGTTCCGGACATCGTCCTGTTCCTGAACGGCCTGCCCATCGGGGTGGTCGAGTGCAAGTCGCCCAAGGTCAAGGACGCCATCCCCGAGGCCATCGACCAGTTGCTCCGCTACAGCGAACAGCGCGGCGCCAAGGGCGAGGGAAGCGCGCCCCTCTTCTACTACAACCAGATCGTCGTCGCCACCTGCCGGAACGAGGCCAAGTTCGGCACCATCACGACCTACGGCGAAAAGTACTTCTACCGCTGGGCCGATCCCTATCCCCGGACCGTGGACGAGATCCCCCACGGCGGCAGCGGCCCCAACGACCAACAGCGCTTGGTCGCCGGGATGCTCGACCGGGACAACCTCCTGGACCTGATCCGCACCTTCACCCTCTTTTCGACGAACGACAAGGGGGAGACGATCAAGATCGTTGGGCGCTACCAGCAGTTTCGCGCCGTCAAGCTGGCGGTGAAGCGCCTCCTCGAAGGCCAGAGCCCCCGGGAGAGAAGCGGCATCGTCTGGCACACCCAGGGCTCGGGAAAATCCCTGACCATGATGTTCATGGTGCGGGAGATGTACCGCCACGCCCGGCTCTCGAACTGGAAGGTAGTCTTCGTGACGGACCGCACCCAACTGGAGGGCCAGCTTTCCGAGACCAGCAAGGGCATCGGCTTTACCGTCAAGGTGGCCGACAGCATCCAGAAGCTCAAGGAACTCCTCCGGTCGGACGCCTCGGACCTGGTCATGGCCATGATCCACAAGTTCCGCGAACCCGAATTGACGGAAACCTTCCCGGAGCTGAACCGGAGCCCCCATATCCTGGTCATGACCGACGAGGCCCACCGCTCCCAGTACGCCATGCTAGGGGCCAACCTCGACAAGGGCATCCCCAACGCCGCGCGGATCGGTTACACCGGAACGCCCATCGATAAGACGGAGCGGGTTTTCGGCGACTACATCGACAAATACACCATGCGCCAGTCAATCGACGACGGCGTGACCCTGGAGATCGTCTACGAGGGCCGGACCCACAATGCCGAAGTAGCAGACCAGCCGGGCATGGACGCGGCTTTTGCGGATGTCTTCAGCGACCACAACCTCCAGGAGCGCCTGTATATCCTGGGATACGGCTCCCGCGAGGCCTACCTGGAGGCCAGGCCGACCATCGCGGCCAAGGCCAAAGACATGGTGACCCACTACCTGACCCACGTCTTCCCCAACGGCTACAAGGCGCAGGTCGTGGCCACTTCCCGCGAGGCGGCGGTGCGGTACAAGGAATACCTCGACGCGGCCCTGGCAGAGGCCCTTGAGGCACTGAAAAAGGCCAATCCGGGGAAGCTCGACCTGGACCGGCTGGCGCGGCTGACCGCGGACGTCATCATCTCCGGCAGTCACAACGACCTGCCCCACCTGAAGCCCTATACGGACGACGCCAAACACGAGGCGAGCATCAAGAGCTTCAAGATGGCCTTCGGTCACGAGGAGGAGGGCGTCCGGGGCGACATGGGAATCGTGATTGTCAACAACATGCTCCTGACCGGCTTCGACGCCCCGGTGGAGCAAGTGATGTACCTGGACAAGGTGATCGTCGCCCACACGCTCCTCCAAGCCATCGCCCGCGTGAACCGTGTGGCCGGTGAAGGGAAGGACAAGGGGTTCGTCGTGGACTACGTGGGCGTCGGCCACCACCTGAAGAAGGCGATCGACACCTACGACGAGCGCGAACAGAAGGAGGTGATTGACTGCCTGAGCTTCCCCGAGGAGGAACTGCGGGAACTGGCGGAAAGTCATCGGGCCGTCATGGATTTTCTCAAACAGCACGGCCTGACGGACCTCACCGACCATGATGCCTTCTTCGACCTCTTCTACGACGAGGACCTGCGCTTCGCTGGCCTTTAAACGGCTGACGCGGTGCCTGAATCTGGTTTTTCCCGCGCGGCAAGCCCTCGACTACATGGCCGATTACCAGACCCTTGCGGTGATCAATGTCATGGCGGAAAAGCATCTCCATGACGAGCGCCTCAGCATGAAGGGCATCCCGCCCAAGCTCCGTGCCATCACCGACGCCTACCTGGAGTCGAAAGGGATCGACGTCAAGGTCAAGCCGATCTCGATCCTCGACGGGGACTTTGAAAAGCAGGTCGGCAAGAGAAGCCGCACGAAGACCAAGGCGGCGGAGGTGGAGCACGCCATCCGCCACCACCTCGACGTGGAGCTGAACGACGACCCGGAGCTCCAGGCCTCCTTTGCCGCGGCACTGGCTGCGATCTTCGCGGAGTTCCGCGAAAACTGGAACAAGATCTACGAGGAGTTGGAGAAGCTGCGGGCGAGAATCATGAGCGCAGCCAAGGACCCGACCTACGGACTGCACCGCAAGAAGCAGATGCCCTTCTTCCGGATGTTCAAGCGGGAGACCTTCGGGGAAATATTCCCAAGAGGAAAAGGGGATTTGCCGGATGGCCTCCCGGGGGTTGCGGACGGCATGAGCGAAGACGACAGGATCGGCCATCTCGTGGATCTGACCCAGAAAGCCTTCCTCGCCGTGGAACGGGAGCTCAAGCTTACGGGCTTCTGGGAGAGCATATCCGCCAGAAGCAAGCTCCGGGCAGACCTCCAGAAGGTCCTGCTGGCGCCGGAGTTTGCGAAACTCCCCGGCTTGGTCAAGAATCGCGCCCACATCATCAGTCGCGTCATGGAGATCGCGGAGAAGAACAACGACATCATCCTCTACGCGGAGTAATCGAAGTGGTTTTAGAGTACGCCATTCAAAGATCTACCAAACGGCGCAAACTGACGATCACCGTCGAACGGGACCGCAGCGTCGTGGTCCATGCACCGGAGGGGGTCACTGAGGAGAAGATCCGCCGGGTCGTCGAAGGAAAGCGGCAATGGATTTACGAGAAGATCAACCACCCTCAGAAATACCGGGATCTGCCCCACGGGCCGGGGAAGGAGTTGGTCAGCGGCGAGTCGGCCCTCTACCTGGGGCGGCAGTACCGAATCGAGGTTGTCCGCGACGGATTGAACGGGGTCCGCTTTAACCGGGGATTCCTGATTCCCGCCATCCTGGGTAAACGAAAGGAAGAGGCGCTACGGGAATGGTACATCGGTCGGGCCAAGGAGAAGATCATCCCCCGGGCAAAGGTCCACGCCCGCAGGCTCGGCGTCGAGGCTGCGGCGGTGAAGATAGCAGATGGACATTACCGGTGGGGCTCCTGCACGACCAGGAACAACGTCGGCTTCAACTGGCGGCTGATCAAGGCGCCCATGTTCGTCATCGACTACGTCATCGTCCACGAACTTGCCCACCTGATCGAGCCCAACCACACGCCCAGATTCTGGAACATCGTCCGCACACAGGTTCCGATGCTGGAAAAGGCGAAAACATGGTTGAAGGAAAACGGAGGATTGCTGGAGGAAGCCATATAACAGGAAAAGGAGACGTCGGGTAAACCTCTTCATGAATGCCGCATAGCAATACCTGTATGAGTGGCTGCACCCCACATAAGGATTCGTGGCGTAGTCGTAGATCCGTGATTTGGAAAGGACGGATTTTGCGAAAATCTCTCGGACAATCATTCGTTTCGGGAGCCTCCTTTGATGGTGGATTCCAATTGATTTACGTGATTGAATACTTCGACGGCGAGTTTTTGGCCATCCGTAGCGATGGTGACGGCGCCGTTGCGATCCGTCCGATAGACCTGCGCATGGATCATTTCATACCGCCGGAGGACATCCGGGTGGGGGAAGCCGAAGACGTTTTCCGCGCCGCAACTGACCACGGCGATTTGCGGTTTTACCTTTTCAAGAAAGGGGATGCTGCTGGAACGGTAGCTCCCGTGATGCGGAATGAAGATCACATCGCTCTGCAGATCGACCCCGGCATAAACCATACGATTCTCCATGACCTCCGTGATATCCGCCGGCAGCAAAAAACTTCGCCCGCCGAAGGAGAGCTTGAGGACGACAGAACGATCGTTTACGTTATCGAAAATGCGGGCGGCCGACTTTGCGGAAGAGGGCAGACGGGCAGTGGGGTCCTTCTTCGCTCTTTCGTCATCATCAGGCCGAATGTCAAGGGGGTTCGCTATTTCCTTCCGGCCCGCATTTTCCTCCGGATTTAGAACTTGGATTCCGACCCCGGAAAGATCCATCGCCGGCGTCCTGTCCGACAGGGTCCGCAGCACAATCCCTTTTTCCCGGATAATCCGACTGAAGGAACGGTAAAGCTCTGTGTCGGAGGTATCGCCATTGGTCCACACCTCCGGCACATGAAAGTTCTCCAGGATGAAAAGGAGCCCTTGGAGATGGTCCGGATGCGGGTGGGTCAGCACCACGGTATCGATCCGGGAGATGCGCTCATGCCAGAGGTAGGGGGCCAGCACAAATTTCCCAAGATCGAAACTGTCGTCGAAGAAGCCGCCGCCGTCCACGAGCATCTTTTTCCCGCCGGGAAGCCGGATCAGGATGCTGCTTCCCTGACCGACATCCACGGCGGTCAGGGAAAGACGACCCTGTTGACGATCCTGGATAAATAGATAGGCGACGTCGATGGTGAAAAAAAGGATGAGAATGACAGGAACCGCCTTCATCGGGAGGGACATTTTCAGAGGGGTTTTGGAGTTCCGGCGTATTGCGAACCATTTCAACAGCAGGCCACCCCAGATCAGCAGAATATAAAAGGCGCCGATTTCCGGTAGTGTCGGCGTCGAAACATAAACAGAAGCCCAGGGCAAGGCGGCCAGACGGTCAATGAAGAAAAGGGAAACATGAACGAGCATTTCAGACAATCGAATAACCCCGTCGGCCAGTGTGGTCGAGAGCGGTACGGCAAGGATGATGGCCAGACTAACAGGGATTGCGAGAACGCCGAGGATCGGAACGCAGATGAGGTTTGCCAGAAGGGTGATCAGCGAAAACCGGTTGAAGTAGAGAAGAATCAGCGGAAGTGTGCCCAGGGTAGCGCAGAGCGAGGCAAGGAAGAAGAGCGCGGCGCCCCGCAAGGCTTTTTGAACCTGTTGGAGGATCCATGGCCGGGTTCGACCGGCGGCGATTCTCGGTGGCGGGGAAGGCATAAGGGCGAGCCACTTCGGCATAAAAAAGATCAGAGCCGCCACTGCGGCAAACGAGAGCTGAAAAGAGATGTCGAACAGCGAGTAGGGGGCGAGGATCAGGATCAGAAAAGCGGCCAGAGAGAGGGTGTTGTAAAGATCGCCTTCCCGGTTGAGGAGAATGGCGCACAGAAAGACCGCGACCATGATCGAAGCCCGGACAACCGAGATGCCCGCTCCGGCAATAAATGTGTAGAGGACGACGACAAAAATTGCAAAGAACATCGCGATCCTGGCCACATTCCATCTCAGCAGCAGGTATTCCGTTTTCAGGCAGAAACGCGCCAGAAAAAGTGCAAAAACCGCAACCATGCCGATATTGAAGCCCGAGATGGCGATGATGTGGGTCGTGCCCGTTCGATTGAACTTTTCCATGACCTCCTTCGGGATCCCCTTCTGATCGCCGAGGATCATCGCCTGGATGATCGTTCCCTCCGCTCCCGGCGCCTTTTCCAGAATGGCATTGCGGATCAGGTCCCGAAAACGCTCCACTCCCGACCGAAGGGGATTGCCCGTCCCGCTGCGTAGAACGACAAACCCCGTGGCGTCTTTGATGAACCCTCTCACCAGAATTCCACGAAAACGGAGAAATTTTTCGTAATCGAAACCGCCGGGATTCCGGAAATTGCGGGGGACTCTCAACCGGGCCTGGAAACGGATGAAATCGCCATAGTGGAAAGGGTATGGCTCACGGATGTTCAGCAGCACGCGTCCTGAAACCGGAAGATAGCTTCCGTCACGCAGAATCCGGGAGACGGAAACAACCAACTCCGTTTTGTCAGGCAATACTTGAGGATTCTCACAGATCATCCCCTCTACATTGATTTTTTTATCTCCGACGTACTTCAGAATATGGTCTTCTCCGATAGGAGGGTGAAGGAACAGATTCATCATGAGAATGCCGAGTAGAAAGATCGCGGGAAGCAGAAAGAAATAGAAATGGAACTGCCTGTGCTTTATCCGGACCCGCGAGATCAGCATCATTGTCAGCGTAATCAGTAGAGCAAGCTGTATGGGAAGGTCGGAAATCGTAAAAAAGTTTCCGCAGGAGATGCCCGCCATGAGTGTCGCAGCCAGGGAGAGAAACGGTCTGGTCATCGCTGTAAGCCTTTGTTCGAGAGCGGGTTTTTCAAGGAAGGTCGGCGATGGGACAAAACGGAGACGCCTGTGAACGAGATCATAGAAAGAAAGTGTCTGCCTGTCAATGGAAACCTCCTGTTGGGGAAGGTTCGAAATGAGAGGAAGTTCCTGTTTTCATGATAGCCCTGTGTCACGATGATGAACGAGGTTGACTTTTTCCCGGAGGGAAAGTAGCCTGTCGGCGACTTCGCTTCGATGCCTTCAACAGAATTCAAGCCGATTGAGAGTACCCATGGCTCAAAGACTGTATTTGCCCGATAACGTGACATCCCGGCTCCGCTGGCTGATGCTTTCGAGGGTGGCCATCGTCACTTTCCTGCTCGGGATCGCGACCTTCGTCGAGCTCAAAGGGATGGGGATGTTGTCGGCGATCTCGGCCTCCATCCTTTTCAAGACGATTCTGCTGACCTATATTCTCTCCATGGCCTACCTTGTTCTGCTGAAATATTTCCGGAATCTTCCGTTGAACGTCTATATTCAAAGCCTCTGTGACGTCATTCTGATTACGGCAATGGTGTACGGCACGGGAGGGATCCACAGCATCTATTCCGTATTTTATCCGCTGGTCATCATCTATGCCGTCCTCTTTCTCGGCAGACGGGGTGGTCTGGTGATCGCTTCTGCGGCAGGGATTTTTTACGGCCTCTTTGCGGATCTTGAATTTTACGGGGTCATCTACGCCATTTTCACGATCCCCGCACCGGAGGTGCGGTTGAACGCAGGCTATGTGTTCACTCGAATCGTTACCCATATCCTCTCCTTTTACTTCATCGCCTTTCTGACCAGTTTTGTCGTCGAGCAGGAGAAAAAAACCCGGACCCTCCTGGCCGAAAAGCAAAGCGCCTTCGATCAACTCGATATTCTGCACCGAAGCATCATCGAATCGGTGGACACCGGCATCCTGAGCATCAATCCGGAGGGGCGGATCAAGTCATTCAACCCTGCCGCCGCAGAAATTACCGGTCGCTCGTTCCAACACGTTGAAAACCGCACCCTGGCGGAGATCTTCCCGGACTTGCATTCCTACCTGAAAGAACGGAAATCGGACGTGCGCAAAGCGGGTTCCATCACACGTTTTGAAACCACATTTCATACAGCGGACGGTCGGAATCTGATTCTCGGCGGCTCCCTTTCACCTCTCCGTGATCCCAGGGGATTGACGATTGGAGAGATCATCATCTTTCAGAATTTAACGGAAATCAACGAAATGAGGGAATCTTTGGAGAAGAGCCGCCGACTGGCCTTCATCGGCGGCATGGCCGCCGGCCTTGCGCATGAAATCCGCAACCCGCTCGCCTCCATCAGCGGATCGATTCAAATGCTCAAACAGGATATTCCTTTAACGGATACGAGTCAGAGGCTGATGCAGATCATCCTCCGCGGTAAAGATCAGTTGGAGAGTTTTCTGAAAGATTTCCTTTTGATGGCAAGACCGGCGCCCGGGATTTTCGAGGAAATCGACGTCAGGGATGCAATCCGGGATGTGATCGATTCACTGTGCTGCGTCCCGGACTGGCCTGAACCCCTCCGAATCGGCCTGATCCTGCCGGAAGATCCCTTGCGAATTCAAGTTAACAAGACCGAAATCCGGCAGGTTTTGTGGAATCTGATCCTCAACGCGGCTCAAGCCATGCCGGAAGGGGGGCGCCTGACGGTGGATGCCCGTGCAGCGTTGAAAGATGGGAGAGCCGGTGTAGAAATCAAGATTGGCGATACAGGGTGTGGCATTAAAAAGGGGGATCTTCAAAAGATCTTCGAGCCCTTCTATACGACACGGGATGTCGGAACGGGGCTGGGTCTGGCGGTGGTCAGCCGGATCCTGGAAGGCTACCGGGGAAGCATCGATATTGAATCCGTAGCGGGCAGCGGTACGACCTGCAGGATATGGCTTCCCGCACGGGTTGACGCCATAGACGGGAAGCGGACCATTTCATAAGATTGGAGGGGAATGATGGCCAAGATGCTTGTGGTGGACGATGACCAGGGAATGCGCGAGTTTCTTGAGATCATGATGACCCGTGAAGGCTACCGGGTCGTCACGGCCGGCGACGCCGGCAAAGCCCTCACCCGATGCCGGAAAGAGTCCTTCGACCTGATCATCACGGACCTGAAGATGCCGAAGATGGATGGAATCGCATTTCTCAGGGAGATCAAGCAGCTATCCCCGGAAACGATGGTCATCCTCATCACGGCCTACGCCTCCGGAGAGACGGCGGTCAATGCGATGAAAGAGGGGGCCTACGATTATATCGAAAAGGATTTCGCGATCGAGGACCTCAAAAAGATCGTTCGGAACGCCCTGGCCGCCAAAGGAGTTAAACAGGACGACACCCTGTTTCTGAAGGAGGTGGGAGAAGCCTTGGGCTTCGGGAAAATGGTTGGGAACAGTCGAGGAATGGTTAAAGTTTACGCAACGATCAGGAAGGTCGCGGATACGCCCGCAAACGTCCTGATCCTCGGCGAGAGCGGCACGGGCAAGGAACTCGTCGCCCAGGCCATTCATGAGAACAGTTCCCGGCGGAATATGCCCTTCGTGGTGATCAATTGCGGGGGCATCCCCGAGAACCTTCTGGAAAGCGAACTTTTTGGTTATACCAAAGGGTCCTTTACCGGGGCCTATTCGGACAAGGCAGGGCTATTTGAAATTGCTCATGGTGGAACCGTATTTTTGGACGAAATTTCACAGCTTCCCAGGCTGCTTCAGGTCAAGCTTCTAAGGGCTGTCCAGGAAAAGACCTTCCGCCGAATCGGAGGCGCCGACGACATCCATGTCGATGTCCGCATTATTTCCGCAACAAATCAAAATCTGGCGGAGACCGTTAAAACAGGCTCCTTCAGAGAAGATCTCTATTATCGGTTGAATGTCATTCCGCTTCAGTTGCCTCCTCTCAGGGAGCGGAAAGAGGACATCCCTGCCCTGACCCGGCACTTTATCGAGAAGTATTCCCGGGAATTCGGAAAGGAGATCAGAACGATATCCTCGTATGCATTGGAATTGCTTATGCAATACCCTTTTCCGGGGAATATCCGGGAACTCGAGAACATCATCGAACGCAGCATCGCACTGGAGACATCGAACATCATCCTTCCGGAAAACCTGATCATCACAAAGGATATAGGCGTTAAAGAGGCCGTTCCCACTTATGAGATGTCCGACATTGGCCTTGATCTCAATGATGAACTGGCAAAATTTGAGAAGCGGATCATCGAGCAGGCACTGGAAAAAACGGGCGGTTCAAAGTCCCGTGCTGCCGAACTACTTAAAATCAGTTACGATTCTCTTCACTACCGCAGTGAGAAACTGGGGATTTGATCATCAGGGCCCGTTTCTCTTTTTTTGAAATTGGTTGCCGGAACCGACAATATTTTCTTGACACGGACATAGATCCTGTTTTATAGCCGCTGCCGAGGAGCGCGAAATGTGCTGCATAACAAATCAGAGTGACTTTCGGCGGGGCGGCTTTTTTGGTTTTTTTATCGGGGTCTGCCCGCCGCGTTTGTAACCCTTTGCTGGGTCAACCGCCGTGGACAGACCTTCCGGTCGCCCACGGTTTTTTTTATGATGCCGTGGCTTTGTTCACGGCATTTCTTTTTGAAGGAGGATAGTCATGCTTAACGTGAGAAGAGTCGTCCTGTTCAACATCCTGGTCCTGGTGTTGATGTGGCCTGGGGCCGCGATCTCGAAAACGATCAAGGTCGGCGCTGCCATCAACTTGACGGGTCCTGCATCCACCTGGGGGCAGTTCCATGCCAAGGGTCAACAGGATTATTTCCGTTATGTCAACGAAGTCAAAGGGGGCGTTGCCGGCAACAAGATCGACATGATCCTGGCCGACACCGCCTACAAGGTTCCCGAGGCGGTTGCCGCAGTCAGAAAGTTCGCCGTTCAGGACCAGGTCGACATGATCGCCACCTGGGGGGTAGGGGAGGGACTCGCCGCCAAACCGATCATCCAGCAGTACAAAATCCCGACCATCAACTATTCGACGGGCTGGGAGATTCTTGAGCAGCCGATCGCTTACATGTACCTGCCCTTCGGCAGTTACCGTCTGGATTGCGAGGCCGTTCTCGACTACATCCTCGCCATCCACAAAGGCAAGGAACCGCCGAAGGTGGGTCTTCTGACCTACAACAACGCCTATGGACGATCCATCCACAAGCCGACCCGGGAGTACGCCGCAAAAAAGAAGATCAACATCGTGGCCGTCGAGGAGTTTCCTGCGTCAACCGTCGATCTGACAACAGAGTTGCTCCGCCTGCAGAAGAGCGGCGCGGAGTACCTCTTCATCCAGATGCTGCCGGCCGCAATCATCACCGCCTTCCGAAGCGCCGACCGGATCAACTACGATCCACCTTTCTTCGGAACATGGACCTCGACCGACCCCGATTTCTTCAAGATGGGAACGGGGCTGACCCGCAGCCGTCTCCGTATTCAGTTCCCGGGCGGTCTCCCGGTCGACGACAACGCTGGGATGAAGGTGATGCAGGAGCTCTGGAAACGATACAAGACGGTTGAAAAATTTGACGCTTCCTACTGGGAGGGCGTTGCGGTGGGGATGATCATGGAGAGGGCGATGCTACGCGCGAACGAAAAATTCAAGGAGATCAACCGCGAAACGATCAACCGCGCCATGGAATCCTTCCAGCGGGAGGATTTCGGCGGCCTGATCCCCCCGGTAACCTATAGCCCGACGGATCACGGCGCTTCATTTACCGCCCGGATCGTTCAGGTCAAGGAGGATGGCACCTATACGCCGCTGACCAATTTCTACATTCCCGGCAAGGAGAAAATCCATCTCCAGAAATAGTGGTGTGCGGGCAGAGAAGGGGATTTTTTGGGACGACGATGAAGGCATTCCGGGGTCAGCCATCCATTTATCAGAAGAGTGTTTCGACGCCGCGCCGGGCGGAGTTGGAGATCCGGGACCTCACTCTCCATTTTGGAGGGGTCAAGGCCCTGAGCGATATCGACATGTCGGTCCGGACCGGGGAACTCTTCGCCGTCATCGGTCCGAACGGCGCCGGCAAGACCAGTCTTCTCAACTGCATCACCGGGTTCTATCGGCCGCAGCAGGGGCAAATCCTCTTCAACGGAGAAGGGATCACCCATTTGCATCCCCATGAGCTGGTCCGGGTCGGGATTGGACGGACCTTTCAGAATATCGAGCTTTTCCCCGGAATGACCGTTCTTTCCAACCTTTTTCTCGCGCGTCATACCCACTGCAGTTACGGCCTGCTTCCGGCATGCCTTTTTTTGCCGTCGGTTCGGCGAGAAGAGATGCGCCATCGCCGAATCCTGGAGGAGATCATCGATTTTCTGGAGATTCACTCCGTCCGCAACAAACCGGTCGGTTCCCTCCCTTACGGGATGATGAAACGCGTGGAACTGGGACGCGCATTGGCGTTGGAGCCGGCCCTTCTCGTGCTGGACGAACCTTTCGCCGGCATGAATCTGGAGGAGAAAGAGGATATGGTCCGCTTTCTGCTTGAATTGAACCGGGCATGGGGGCAGACGATGATCCTTGTCGAGCACGACATGGCCATCGTCATGAGCATTGCACAGCGGATCGCCGTACTGAATTTTGGTCAAAAACTTGCAGAGGGTACGCCGGACGAAATTATCCGTCATCCGGAGGTCATTCGGGCCTATCTCGGAGACGATGAGGCGATCTAAAGGAAAAGGAAATTCTGTTGGAAGCGGACAATGATCACCCTATCGGTGCTTTTTCAGGTACGCTGCCTCAGCTTTTAATGGCGCAGGCGGCCCGTTTCGGTTCGGAACAGGCGGCGATCCGGGAAAAGGCTTACGGCATCTGGCAGACCTACCATTGGGAAGATTATCTGCAATACGTGAAACACGTAGGTCTCGGTTTGATCACCCTCGGTTTCCGGCGGGGCGAGTCGGTCGCACTGATTACGGACAATCACCCCGAATGGCTTTTTGCGGAGATCGGAACACAGGCTATAGGCGGAATAACCCTCAATCTCTTCACGTCGGCCGTCGCCGATGAATTGAAGATCTCACTGGGCCGGCTCCGGGCATCCGTCGTTTTCGCTCAAGATCAGGAACAGGTGGATAAGATGATCGCCTCGCGTGCCTGCCTTGGCCATATCCGGCACGTGATTTACATCGACCCGACCGGCATGCGTTCCTATCGGAAGGATCCCTGGCTCGTTTCCTTTCGGGAACTGCTGGAGAGGGGGGAACAACTGGACCGGCAGAATCCCGACCTTTTCACTGCCGAATTGCGGCAGGGGAGACCCGAAGATACAGCCCTGCTGATTCAGACTTCGGGGACCACGGGGATGCCGAAGATGGCGATGCTATCGCACCGCAACCTGACTGCGATGGGAGAAAGCTGGGTTCGCGCGATTTCCATCCGGCCCGGAGAAAACTGGATCTCCATCTCCCCTCCGGCCTGGATTGTCGATCAGATGTGGGGCCTCGGCGTGGCCCTCCAGGGCGGAATGACAATGAACTTTCCGGAGACGCCGGAAACGGTGCAGGAGGATTTTCGCGAGATCGGTCCCTCCAGAATCATCACCGCCTCCCGTTTCTGGGAGGAGCTGGCTTCCAAAATACGTGTCCGGATGGCGGATGCCGGCCGGATGAAGCGTTTCCTTTTCGCAAAGGCCGAATGCGTTGGCCGGTCGGTGGCAGACCGCAAGATCCGAGGGGAAGCCATCCCCCCGGCGCTCAAAATTCTCCATCGTGTGGCTGCGCTCCTCGTCTACCGCCCCCTCCTCGACCGGATCGGCTGTGCGAATTTCATCAGCGCCTATACAGGCGGTCATCCAATCAGTCCCGACGTGATCACGTTCTTCCGGGCGATCGGACTCAACCTGAAGCAGTGCTACGGTTTGACGGAAGCGGGAGGCATTTTTCAGATTCAGCCCGACGATGGGGTGAAACTCGAGACCGTCGGCAAACCCCTGCCCGGAGTGCGGGTCCGCATCGCGGAAGATCAGGAGGTGCTCGTCTTGAGCCGTGCCGTCTTTCAGGGGTACGACCAGGATTATCAGGCGACGGAAGCGGCTTTTGTCGACGGGTGGCTCCGGACCGGCGATGCCGGATATCTGGACAGCGACGGCCATCTGCTGATCATCGGCCGGAAAGAAGAGATCATCCGCACCAAAAGCGGGGAGGCATTTTCGCCCGATTTTATCGAAACCCGTTTGAAGTTCAGCCCTTTCATCAAGGAAGCGGTGATTTTCGGCGAGGGACGTTCCTTTCTGACGGCGATGGTCAACATCGATTTCGGCAACACCGGAAACTGGGCGGAGCAAAAGATGATCCCGTATACGACCTATATCGATCTGTCGCAGCAAAAAGCCGTCGAGGATCTGATCCTGGCGGAGATCCGAAAGGTCAACGACCATTTACCGGAGGTCATGAAGATCCATAAATTCATCCTGCTTTACAAACTACTGGATGCGGACGACGATGAACTGACCCGGACGGGAAAGGTGCGAAGGCGTTTTGTCTACGGACTTTACCTTCGCCTGATCGAGGCGATGTACAGTGGAGAGGAAGCGGTGCGCGTTAAGGGAAAAATTCGCTATCGCGACGGGCAAACCGGAGAGATCGATACCTGCGTCCATGTGATTCAGGCTTTTTAAGAAAGGAAAATGGCATGGATTTTTTTATACAGTTGCTGGTCGGCGGTCTTTCGGTCGGCTTTCTCTATGGACTTTCAGCGATGGGATTCGTGATGATCTTCAAATCCTCCAGCGTGCTCAATTTCGCCCATGGTGAGCTGCTTGCAGTCGGCGCCTACTTCTTTCTTGCCTTGGTCACCTGGGCAAAACTTCCCATATTGCCGGCATTTCTTCTGACGCTGGTCGGGTGCTTCCTGCTCGGGATTCTGATCGAGAGAATTTTCCTTCGCCCCTTGATCGGTGAACCGCTGATCTTCATTATCATGCTGACGGTCGGCCTGGCGGCGATGTTCAAAGGTCTGCTCCTGCTGATCTGGGGTGGAAACCTCTACACCTATCCCGATTTTCTGCCGAAAGCCCTGGAAATCCATTGGGGCATGATCCGTATTCCGCCGGTTTACGGGGCTACCCTGATCATCGGGGCCCTTTTTTTACTGCTCTTCGGCCTATTCTTCAAATTTTCCTCCCAGGGTATCTATATGCGTTCCGTCGCAGACAACCAGCGCGCAGCACTCTCCCTCGGTGTTCACGTCAGGCGCGTCTTCGCCCTCTCATGGGCAATCGCCGCCCTGGTTGCCGGGATGAGCGGCCTGGTGCTGGGAATCATCAATGGGGTCAACGTCCACAACCTCTCCGCGATCGGGCTCAAGGTCTTCCCCGTCATTATCCTTGGGGGGCTTGACAGCATCGGGGGCGCCATCATCGGCGGCCTCATCATCGGTCTCCTGGAGACCTTCACCGGGGGGTATATATCCCCCTCGTTGCGCGATGTCATTCCCTATATCGTTCTGGTGGTGATCCTGCTGATCAAACCCTACGGCCTGTTCGGATTGAAGGAGATAGAGCGGGTCTAAAGATATGAGAAAAATTCACCTGCATCCCTGCGGCAATTTCCGTGAACACTATGACCGGGAGTTGGCCATCTTTACGACTGATTTCGGCCGGCTCTGGACCGGAATCGGCATTGTCGTTCTGCTGGCGGTCGTTCCATTGATCGCGAGCGCCTACATGATGTATATCCTGAACATGATCGGCATTGCCGCGATCGCCGTGATCGGTCTCAACATCCTGATCGGGTTCACCGGACAGATCTCGCTCGGCCACGGCGCCTTCTTCGGCGTCAGCGCCTATGCGGGCGCCATCTTCGCGGCAACGCTTCATCTGCCGATGATCGTATCCATTCCCGCCGCGGGGCTGATCACAGCCGGGGTCGGCATGATTTTCGGGATTCCCTCCGGCCGCCTGAAAGGACTCTATCTGACCATCGCGACCTTGGCCGGCCAATTCATCATCGAGTATGCGCTGATCCATTGGGAATCCCTTACGAAGGGAACCATGGGGATCACACTTCCGCCCGCGCAGCTTCTCGGTTTCCACGTTCAGGGGGATCTCACTTTTTATTACATCATCTTTACCGCTCTCGCGGGGATGATATGGTTCGCCGTGAATCTGATGCGAACCCGTTACGGACGGGCCTTCATCGCCATCCGGGACAATGACCGGGCCGCGGAGGGGATGGGAATTCCCATCTTCCGCTACAAGCTTCTCTCCTTTGGAATCAGCTCTTTCTATGCCGGATTTGCGGGCGCCCTGTGGTCCTACTATATGGGGAGCATCACCGCGGAGCCCTTCAACCTCGCGCTCTCCGTGGAGTACATCGCCATGGTCATCATCGGTGGACTGGGAAGCATCTCCGGTTCCATTTTCGGCGCTGTTTTTATCACCCTCCTGAACGAAGCGCTGCGATTCATGACGGATACCCTCATGAACAGCGGCATCGTCTCGCAGACGGGTCTGAACGTGGCGCCGCTTCGGGAGTTTGTTTTCGGATTGGCCATTGTACTGTTCATCCTCTTCGAACCGCGCGGTCTGGCGGAATTGTGGCGGATCGTCCGCTCCAACTTCCGGCTCTGGCCTTTTTCCTATTGAAGGATGGGTTCATGGATGGAAAACTTCTGCAGTTGAACAACATATCCGTTGTTTATTCCGACGTCATCCAGGTGCTGAAGGGAGTTTCTCTGACCGTGGAGAAGCACCATATCGTATCCCTGCTGGGGAGCAACGGCGCGGGAAAGACGACAACCCTGAAAGCGGTTTCCGGGCTCCTGAAGCCGGAAAACGGCAAAGTCACGGATGGAACGATCCTTTATCAGGATTGCGAGATCCAGAACCAGGCGCCCGAAACCATCACCCGGAACGGAATCATCCAGGTGCTCGAAGGTCGGCAACCTTTCAAGTATCTGACCGTTGAAGAAAACCTCAGGGTCGGGACGGCTACACGATGGGGAAAACCCTGGCATCAGGATCTTGAGCGGGTATATCGCTACTTTCCCGCACTCTGGGAGCGGCGGCGGGGGCTTGCCGGTTACTGCAGCGGTGGAGAATTGCAGATGCTCGTTATGGGACGAGCCCTGATGGCCCACCCGGAACTGCTTCTTCTCGACGAACCCTCCCTGGGACTTGCCCCACTCGTCGTGAAGGAGATCTTCCGAATCATCCGCCGGATCAACGAAGAGGAGGGGGCAACGATTGTTCTTGTCGAGCAGAACGCCCGGATGGCCCTTCAGATCGCCCATTACGGTTATGTGATGGAGAACGGAAAGATCGTCATGGAAGGGGCGGCGGACACCCTGCGCGAGAATCCCGACATCCGGGAATTCTATCTCGGGGTGTCCGTTGCGGGAAACATCAAATCGTATGCCGATGTCAAATCCTATCGCCGCCGGAAGCGGTGGTTGTAGCTCGCATCAGGTCTGGCTTGACACCACACGCCTCAGACCGTATAGTACCCAACGTCATTCGAATTGCTGTCCCGATGATGAATCAATGCTGGTGAAGCGAATCCGGCATTCCGTACAAGAACAGGGGGCTTGAGGATAACCCGATGGTAAACTGCATTGTAATCGACACGCCCACCGCGGAACAGAGCCGGCTGATCGCGGGGCTTTACCGCGCACAGGGATGGCGACAGGCGTGCGATGAGGATAGTCCGCAATGGGTCGGGAAGCTGATCGTGGGAAGTCACTGTTTTGTCGTCGCGGTGGATGGCGAGGAGATCGTCGGAATGGGAAGGGCGATCAGCGATCGTGTCAGCGACGCCTATATTCAGGATCTAACGGTTCGCAGCAACCGCCGAAATCAGGGCATCGGCGGCAGAATCCTCCGGACCATCCTGGAGCGTCTCCATAACGACGGCCTGCGCTGGATCGGGCTCATTGCGGAACCCGGCTCCTCAAACCTTTATCTTCACGCCGGCTTCCGGGAGATGCCCGCTGCCGTTCCGATGTTGCTCATCCATGAAACATGAATTTTAAACCGGTTGCAGTCGACGATTATGAGATCCTGAAGCCGTTCTTTGCCGGCCATCCTTACAGCCTTTGCGTATATTCTCCCGCCTCCCTTATCGCCTGGAGCTTCCGTTCGTTCAAGGCCTATTACCACATTGAAGAGGGGATACTCTTCTTCGCCGGTGAAATGGAGGAAAATCCGGAAAATCGCCATCTCATCCTGCCCCTTGAGCAAGAACGGCTTTTTTCGGCTGCCGAGCTGCACCGGTACGCCGAAATGATGGGCTTCGAGCGGTACTGGCGCGTCCCCGCGGATTTCATCGTGACGCTGGATCGTTCGGAACTGGAGGCTCTCTTTGACATGGAAGAACAGAAGGGATACGAGGATTACATCTATCTGACGGAGGATCTGATTCATCTCAAGGGGAACAGGTATTCAAAAAAGCGCAACCTTATCCATCAGTTTACAAGAGAATATCTAAGAAGGGATCGCGTGGATGTGGAAGAGATCTTCGCGAAGGATGTGGCGGAATGTCTCCAATTTCTCGATATCTGGTGTAAGCAGCACGACTGTGACGCCGATCCGGAAAGCGATCTGGCTTGCGAAAAGAGTGCTGTGATCACAGCACTCGAAAACATGGAACGTCTTGAATGGAAGGGTCTGCTGATCCGTGTGGACGGTCGTGTGTCTGCTTTTGGCATCGGGACAAAATTGAATGAGACGACCGCCACGCTCAATTTCGAAAAGGCCGATTCCGGAATCAAGGGCCTGTATCAATATCTCGACAATGAATGCGCCAAAAGGCTTTTCCGCGAGTTTCGCTACGTCAACAAGGAGAGCGACATGAACCTGCCCAATCTGGCTGAATCCAAACAGTCCTACAACCCCGTCCTGCGCGTCAAGTCCTACGCACTGACCCTACGCTGAACGATTTTCAAATTTAGGCATTCTGCTGAACGGCCACATCTTTCATCTTGAGCTGAATATCCGCGTTGCCGTTCCAGGTATTGATTTGCGGTGTGAATACGATATCCAGAACCGCCGCGGACAGTTCCGGAAGGTATTGTCCTCTGCTGAACCAGATGGTGTTCCGGGATATGCCGTCATGGCTGACGCGCATTTTCAGATGATTCTTTCCGACGATCGATGGAGAGGCCACACTGACATTCCGAACGCAGAAGACCGGCTCCGGGTTCCGGCTTCCGAATGGGGCCAGTTGTTCGATCTGGGAGAGGAGGTCATGCGTAATGTCCATTAGATCGCACTGGGCATCAATGGTTGTACAAACCTCAAAATCATGTTCCGGCCCATTTTCACGGACGATCTCACGGAGCAGTTTTGAAAAAGGATCGATATCCTCCTCCCGGATTGAAATGCCGGCGGCGTAGTGATGACCGCCATAGGCAAGAAGATGCGCCTGACAGCGTTTCAGTCCCTCGTAAATATTGAAATCGGAGACGCTCCGTCCCGATCCCTTTCCGATCCCCCCTTTCAGGCTGATCAGAATGGCCGGCCTGCCGAAGCGGTCGACGAGTTTGGAGGCAACGATGCCCAGTATTCCCGGGTGCCAATGGGTAGAAGCGAAGACGAGTGGTCCGCTCTCCCCGACCACGACCTCTTTTTCAACCCTTTCCAGAATTTCGTTGAAGATTACCTTCTCCATCGCCTGCCGTTTCCGGTTGAAACCATCCAGTTTACGGGCAAGTTCCTCGGCTTGTTCCGAATTTTCAGAGAGCAGGAGTTCGACGGCCTCACCGGCGGAAGCGATCCGTCCCGCTGCATTGATTCGGGGGATCAACGCAAAGGATGCCTTGCTCGAATCAACCACCTGATGCTCCATTCCTGAAATCTGTTTCAATGCGCGTAAGCCGATTCTTCTCTCTTCGGATATCAGATCGAGGCCGATCTTTACGAATATCCGGTTTTCGTCAATCAACGGGACGATGTCGCCGATCGTCCCCAAAGCGACAAGATCCAGGTATTTCCGTAAGTTGGGATAGGACTCCTTGCGCCAAAACCCTGCACTGCGGAGGGCGCCGCGCATTGCAATCAGAAAGTTGAAGACAATGCCGACGGCGGCCAGATGCTTGAATGGGAAGTGACAATCCGTCCGCTTCGGATTGACCGACGCCATTGCAGCGGGAAGGGTGTCGGAAAGTTCATGATGATCCAGGATAATTGTATCCATCCCCAGTTGCCGTGCATACGCAACCGCGTCATGATCCATGATGCCGCAATCGACGGTGACGATCAGACCGATCCCCTGGGACCGAAACCGTTCGACCGCCTCCCGGTTCAGACCATAACCCTCCGTGATCCGGTCGGGGATGTGGTAGGTCGCTCCCGGATAAATTTCTCTAAGAAATTGAATAAGGATAACGACGGAAGTAATTCCGTCGGCATCGTAATCTCCGTAGACAACCACTTTTTCGTTCCGGTAAATGGCGAGGATAAGACGGTCAACCGCCTTTCTCATATCCTGCATCAGAAAAGGATTGTGCAGGTCATGAAGGGAAGGGGAGAGGTAGCGGCGAACCAGATCCGGATCGCAGTCCTGATCGCAGATTTCACGGCTCATAATGATTCTGGAGATGATCGGGCTTACCCCAAGCTCCCGGACCAGCAAATCCTCGATCTCCTGGTTTCCCTCCCGCAAGCGCCAGCGGGTCGTGGGGAGTTTCCCTGTAATAATCATTCTTCCCATCGCCTCTCGTGATTGCCTTCGATTCACTCTCTCCATATGATCCGAACTGTTGAGATCATATCAACGTGAACTCGCTTGTCAAGAAGAGAATTCCTTCATTGATCTTGAAATTCATCTCTTGAATGGCTGTCCTGCGGCTGCTCAGTTTTGGTTGGATGAGGACTGGGATTTCAAGGACGGTGGATCCGAAGAAGTTCGGGATCCGAACCGCTGCTCTGCAATCGGATCAAATCACAAAGGCCGGAGCAGTTGTAGCCACTCCGGCCCCTATTGTTTGCACATTCGATTCGACTTAAACGGCCTTTTTGAGAAATCCTGAACGGATGCAACGGGTACATGCCTTGACCCGCTTTACCTCTCCGGTCTTTCCATCGACGCAACGGATCTTCTGAAGGTTGGGACGCCAAATTCTCACACTCTTGTTATTCGCATGGCTGACCTTGTGGCCCATGGCCGGTTTCTTGCCGCATATCTCACAAATTCTCGACATATCCAAACTCCTCTCTGAAATGCTGCCGGTTACTAAATCAAATCCGGCTGAATTGCAAGCTTTTTTTAATCGTTTTTCATTGAAGGGGGCTGTCCCGTGGCTTCGAGAACCCTCATCCAGATGTTTCCGCCCGGATCGACCATCATCCCGGAACTGATCACTCTTAAGGGAATATGGACATATTCGTCCTTCATCAGACCAACGAGCATGCCGGTTTTGCCGGCCATACCGGCGTGAACCGCATATTGCCCGAGGGCGCCGCAATACATGCTGTCACTGGCATTTGCCGGTACGCTGCGAATCGTATAGCTGGGATCGATATATTTCAGGTTGATTTCCTTGCCGATTTTACTGAAATACTCTTCAATCCTTGCCTTCAGGAAGATTCCGATATCGAGCAAGCGGGGATTTCCCGAGGCATCCGTCTCCAGGCGCTGCCCCTCCTGGCGGATGTGCTCCTGACCTGCACCCTCGGCCACCAGGATCACGCAATGGGCGCTCTGCTGCAGACGCCTCTCGACGGCCTTGAGCAAACCATTCTCTCCCTCCAGATCAAAGGGAACCTCGGGAATCAGCACAAAATTGACATCGGTCTGCGCCAAAGCGGCGCCGGCGGCGATGTGGCCCGACTGGCGTCCCATGATCTTGACCAGGCCGATCCCGTTGTGGGCGCCCCTGGCCTCGACATGGGCGCATTGAAGGGCTTTGACCGATTCGGAAATGGCCGTATCGAATCCGAAGGTCTTCTGAATCAGGTTTAGGTCGTTGTCGATGGTCTTCGGAACGCCGATCACGCCGATATTGAGACCCCTGCGTGTGATTTCTTCTGTGATGCATTCGGTCGCCCTCATCGTGCCGTCTCCGCCTACACAAAACAGGAGATCCGCATTCATCCGTTTGAGGGCATCCGTCATCTCACCGATGTCCTGGCGCCCACGCGACGAGGAGAGGATCGACCCTCCGATGGTGTTGATGTCTTTGACCACATCCGGGGTCAACTCCATGATGGGGTGGCGAAATTTCGGGATAAGGCCCTGAAAGCCATACCGGATGCCCATGGTATTTTGTACACCATAACGATGATAAAGTTCCATAACGAGAGATCGGACTACATCGTTGATCCCGGGACAGAGGCCGCTGCAGGTGACAATCGCTGCTTTGGTCTTGGAGGGATCGAAAAAGATCTTCTCGCGCGGTCCCGCTACCACGACGGAAAGGGGTTTTCCATCCGGGGACTTCAAACGATCGTAATGATCGAGAT
>CAYSSF010000033.1:0-26267 GCA_964433455.1 uncultured Syntrophaceae bacterium | reverse complement strand
ATACTTCCGGCTTTCCCAGTTCGGAAGCCGTGAAACCGGCGGCGTACCCCAGTTCACTGATCTTGATAATCTCCGCCAGTTTCTCATGCACATGCTTGGCCTTGCTGATGCCGTTGGCATCGGCGGCCAGCGCGCAGGCCCCCAGCATCAGGTCTCCAAGGGCCGGTTTGCAGCCGGAATAACTGTGACGATGAAACAGCGCAAAGAGAAGCGCCATGATTCCGCCGTGCTGGTGTTCACCGCACAGGAAAACCCGCTCCCAGGGGACGAAGACATTGTCGAAGATCAGATAGGAGTCGTTGCTTCCCGCATTGAATCCCTTGGGGAAGTGCTTTCTGTCGCGAAAATTGTGGATCGTCACCAACTGTTTCAATCCCTCCCAATCGCCGGGGATCGCGAAGGAGACGGCGTAATCCTTGTCCTCCTTCAGCAGCGCGCGCGTCGGCAGAACCAGGATTTCATCGGCCGTCGCCGATTCCGAGATGTGCAGCTTGGCGCCCCGGACGACGATGCCGTCCTTCTTTCTTTCCACCACATGGACATACGAGTCGGGATCGCGCTGCTCGTGGGGACGCAGCATCCGATCCCCCTTGACGTCGGTCTGGGCACAGCATCCGACCAGATCTTCGCTCTGAAACCGTTCGAGCCACTTCTTGAAATTCTCGTGGTACCGGGTGGCGCCCTTGTTCTGTTTGTCCGCCTCATAGGAGACGGTATAGATGGCGTTCGACGCATCGACGCCCATGCAGCGCTGCGTGCAGCCGCCGACGACCTGACAGATCAATCTCGTCATGTCCTGCTTTTTGTGAAGATCCTCCTTGTTCTGGTGAATGTGGCAGAAACGGTTGATCTTCTCGCCGGTCAGGTGCGAGGTGGCCGTCATCAGATCCTCATATTCCGGCATCAGGGCAAGATCAAAGGTCTTTCCCATCACATTGTAACTCGGGATGAACCGCTCATCGTCACGCCCGATCTTCTCGCCGCCGATGAACAGGTTCTTCTTCATTTTGCCGAGACGCTCGATATACTGCTCCTTCGTTCTCATTTCCGTTTCACCCCTCTGGTGTTGTTCAAACAAAAACCGGTATATGGATCTCTTTCATCTCACCATCAATTTCGGCAGCCAAAGGGCGATCTCCGGGAAAATGACGACGATGATCAGTCCGATGCCCTGAAGGATCACGAACGGCACTACGGCTCGGTAGATATCGCCCATGGTGATTCCCGGCGGAACGATCGCCTTCATATAGAACAGGTTGAATCCAAAAGGAGGGGTCAGGTACCCCATCTCCATGTTCATGATGAAAAGCACGCCGAACCAGAGGGGATCGAATCCCAGGGCGGTGATGACCGGAACAAAGACGGGGGTGCAGATCATGATGATGCCCACAGGGTCCAGGATGCATCCAAGGATGAAAAAGATGATCTGCATCGTGAACAGGATGGCCCAGCGCCCTCCGGGAATGGACATCATGATATGTTCCATCAGCACATGCGCCCCCGTGCCGGTGTAAACCGCCGTGAAACCGTAAGCCCCGATCAGGATCCAGATGATCAGGGCCGTAAGGGCGGCGGTCCGGAAACAGGACTCTTTGATCAAAGTCCAATTCAGTTTGCGATAGACCACCGCCGAAATGATCGCCCCCACACATCCCAGCGCAGAGGCCTCGGTGGCTGTGCAAACACCCGCATAAATCGATCCCAGAACCATGATGATAATCATGATCGGCAGAAGCACCGCCTTGAGCGATATCAATTTCTCCCGCCAGGATACCCGTTCTTCCACCGGCAGGGGAGGCCCCAGGGCAGGCTGGAAGTGACAGCGGATGCCGATGTAGAGGATGAAAAGTGTGGCGAGCAGAAGACCGGGCAATATGCCGCCGGCGAAGAGCCCCCCGATGGAGACGCCGGTCAGGGTCGCGTAAAGAATCATCGGCACGCTGGGAGGGATCAGGATTCCCAGCGCCCCCCCTCCGGAAATGCTGCCCATCGCAATGGTTTTGTCATAGCCCCGGTTGAGCATGGCCGGAAGGGCGATGATCCCCATCGATACGGTTGCCGCCCCGCTGATTCCGGCCATCGCGGCGAATATGGTGCAGATGATCACCGTGCCGATGGCCAACCCGCCCGGAACGGGCCCCATCCAGCGGTGCATCAGCGTGTAGAGGTCATCGGCCACCCCCGCTCTTTCCAGGATCATCGACATGAAGATAAAGAGCGGAATGGCCAGCAGCGTAAATTTCCCCATGGATGCATAGGCTTGGGTTGTGATCAGGTAAAGGCCCCTGTCTCCCCAGAGAAGATAAGAGCCGACCACCCCGACGCCCCCCAGAACAAAGGCCAGCGGAAGGCCCAAAGCCAGGAACAGGATGAGGGCGCCGAAGAGCAGAAAAGTGATCCATTCAATGCTCATGGCTCATCCTCCTCGCCGGTGACGGCCACTTTGATATCCCCGATATATTTCACCAGGCCCTGCAGCAGGAGAAGTAAAGCACCCAGCGGGATCAACATCTTAAGCGGATAGATGGGCGGGGCAAAAACCGTCGAATCCGTCTCCCGATACTGGAAAGAATCCCAGGCCATCTCCCCTCCCTTTACCAGAATCACCCCGCAAAAGGCGAAGAAAAGGAGCCAGGTGAAGAGATTGATGATGGCCCGGGTGCGGGGTTGGAAGCGCTGGTAAAAAATCTCGACGTTCACATGTCCATTGCGCTGCTGGAGATACCCCCCCAGCAGAATGACGTAGCCGCCATAGACCATCTGGGAAACTTCGTGGGCCCAGATGGTCGGGCTGTTGAGAACATACCGGACAAATATCTCATAGACGATCACGCCTACGAGGACGAGGATCAAGAAGCTGACGGCCTTGCCGATCAGCTCATTCATCCGGTCGATCACCTTAAAAAACATTTTCATGAGCATCCCCCCCTGAAAAATGAACGTGCGAAAGGATCGACGTATTTCAGGTTCTGATCAATCGATGTACTTAAGTTTTCTGAGGTAATCTTTCAGCATGCCGATGGCTTTGGCCGAATCGGCGTCTTTGGCCGCTACTTTATCCCACTGCGTCATTGCCGCCGCCATCATTTTTTTCTGGTCAGCGGGTTCCAGGGTGGATACGGTGACGTTATAATCCTTGATCATGGTATCCAACGCTTTGCGTTCATCACCCACATACTCTTCCGTCCGTTGATATACCCTCTCCTTCAGCGCCTTATCGAGGATCGCCTGCAGATCCTTGGGCAGGGCATTAAAGGCATCCCTGTTGATGATGATCACATCGGTGCCGGCCATCGCCAGGTCGGGCTGGATGTAGTACTTGGCCACCTCCGCGAGCTTCATGGTCAGCGCCCCGCCGGCCGCTCCCCAGTGCGCCCCGTCGATGACGCCGGTTTGCAGGGCCAGATAAAGTTCCTCGCCGGGAATCATGCTGGGAACGGCGCCCAGATCCCTCAGCATTTCGGCAATCGCCCCGGAAGAACGCACCTTATATCCTTTGAAATCCTCGATTTTACGGATGGGTCTTTTCCCGATCATCGCCGTGGGATAAATCTTCTCCGTGTAATAAAGCAGGTTGTGCTTGGCGTGGGCGTCTTTCAGCATCTGCTCGAAGCCGAGGTTGAAATGAAAATACAAACCCTCCTTGGCATCGCGGAAGGTCATCGGACAGTTGGCCGCGACCGCGGCGATCGGAATAATGCTCATCCAGTAGATGGGGGCGGCCGTTGCTCCTTCAATGGTGCCTTTGCGGCAGACGGCGAATATGTCTTTGGATGGAACCATGGCGCCGGCCGGATGGAGCGTGATCTGCAGCCGTCCATTGGTAAGCTTGTTCAGAGTTTGATCGAAAAAATTTTTCAGCGGTTTGAAGGACGCGCTGCCCGCCGGCCAGTGGGACTGAAAGTTCCACTTGTACACCTTCTGGTCTGCCGGCTGCTGGGCCGTGGCGACGCCCGCCGTAAAAACCATCAAGAAACCGATTAAAATAACGCCCAATAATCTTTTTTTCATTTTGAAGCCTCCTTTTTTGTTAGAGTTTTGGAAATTATTCTCAGCTCTCTCCTCAATATTTTACCGACCGCACTCTTGGGCAATGAATCCATAAACTGAATCGATTTCGGTCTTTTATAAGCGGGCAACTTCTCCCTGCAAAAATTCATCAGATGCTCTTCCGTGGCTGCCGCTGGAGTTTTGAGGACAACAAACGCTTTTACCGCTTCCCCATAAACAGGGTCGGGAATGCCGACAACCCCCGCTTCCAGCACCTGCGGATGCATATGGAGAACATTCTCGATCTCCTTCGGGTAAATATTCTCTCCTCCACGGATGATCAGGTCCTTCTTTCTATCGGTGATGTAAAGGTAACCATCTTCGTCGGCATATCCGATATCGCCGGTGTGAAGCCAGCCGTTCCGGAGCGCCGCGGCCGTTTCCACGGGTTTATTCCAGTAACCCTTCATCACTCCCGGCCCTTTGATGACGATCTCTCCCACCTGGCCGGACGGGAGCTCGCAGTCTTTTTCGTCAAATATCTTGATCGTATTGCACTTCTGATAACATTTTCCGATGGAGCCGTATTTGGGCGGCCGTCTGCATGCGATGTTGCCGCAGTTGACGGTGGTCGCTTCGCTGAGTCCATACCCTTCCCAGATATCCAGGCCGTATTTTTCCCGCCAATTGCGGGCCACCTCAACGGGCATCGGGGCGGAGCCGCAGATGCAGGTTTTCAGCGAACTCAAATCATATTTGGAGGCGGCGGGATGGTTCAGCAGTTGAATGTACATGGTAGGCACACCGCGAAATTCGGTGATTTTGAATCGTTCAATGCGCTTCATCGCCTCCTCTGTATCCCACCGGCTGATCAGGACCAGCCTTCCTCCCGTCAGGAACTCCAGACTCAAGGCGAAGACCCCGTACCCATGGAACAGCGGAAGCGTGATCAAAGAGACGCGGTTCCGGTTAACGCCGAATACTTCCCCTTTCTCGCCGGCAATTTTGTCCGGTCCGTCATCGCGCTTTTGAATGACGCCTTCGGCGCCGACGCCCCAGGCGTCCAGCAGGACCAATTCATAATATCCGGTGACATGGGTATACCAGTTGTAATGGGTGAGCATCACCCCTTTCGGATTTCCGGTGGTGCCCGCGGTATAGATCATGACGGCGGTATCGTCGTTGTCCGTTTCCTCCATCAGCAGTTTATCCGAACCGCGTTGAATCATTTCGTCGAAGGATAAGGCATCCTCCGGAACGGCCTTTCCAGTCAGGATCACATATTGAAGCTCCGTGGCGTCACGACGCGCCTCCTGGATGCCGTCGATACGATCTGCACTGCTCACCAGAGCGGAGACACCCGCGTCCCGATAAATATAGGCAAGTTCGTGTACGCGCAGTGAAGGATTCACCGGAACCAATATGGCCCCGATCTTGAAAACAGCGAAAAATGTCTGCATGAGTTCCGGACAGTTCGGCAGTTGAACGCCCACACGGTCGCCCTTTTTGATTCCCAGGCTTTTTAAGGCGTTCCCCAGCCTGTCGGCGATGCGGTTCATCTCGACATTGGTATGCCAGCGTCCTTCGAAATTGACGAATGGGTATTCACCAAATCTTCGGATATTGTCTTCTGGCAATCTTCCGATATTCATTGCCGTATTTCCCTTTCCACCGAATGACCGGGGTGTGCCCGCTGTGCAGTTTCAACGCCCTCTATATTCTGAACTCGATCAGGAACGGCCCGCGGCGGCGGCAGGCCGCCGTGAACACGTCGGCGAAACCCTCCAGCGTTTCCACGCGCGTCCCTTCCACGCCCATGCCTGCGGCGAGCTTCACCCAGTCAAGCTCGGGACGCGCGAGATCGAAAAGTTCGTTCGAGGCAGGGCCGGGCTTTGCGCCCACCGAAATCAGCTCGCCATAGAGGATTCTGTAGATGCGGTTGGCGAATACCACGTTCACCACATCGAGCTTTTCGCGCGCCTGGGTCCACAGCGATTGCAGCGAGTACATGCCCGCGCCGTCGGCTTGCAGGCACACCACCCTGCGTCCGGGGCAGGCGAGCGCCGCGCCCGTCGCGCACGGAAACGCATGGCCGATGGCGCCGCCGGTATTCTGCAGCCAGTCCATCGGCGCGGCGTTGAACGTCGGCGCGAACAGCGCGCGGCCGGAGGTGACGCCGTCCTCGGCGACGATGCAGTTCTCGGGCAAAAGCGCCGCGAGCGTTTCGGCGAAGGCCTCCGGCTCGAACTTGCCGCGTGCGGGCTGCGGCTTGACCGCGCCCTCCGGAATCGGCACATGCCCGGGTGCGCCGAGCTCGTCGGCCAGCGATTCGAGGGCGGCAATAGCATCCTGCTCCGGCCGGGCGAGCACGTGGATGGCCGCGTCCGGAGGGGAGATCAGGCTGGGTTTGCCCGGATAGGCGAAGAATGCCGTGGGCGGCTTCGCGCCGACAAGAATCACCTGTTTCGTGCCCGCCAGCGTCTCGAGTGCGCGATCGACCAGATAGGGGATGCGGTCTACCGGCACGCGCCCGCGGCCGCGCGCCATGCGCGATACCTGAGTGGGCGTGCGCAGCTTCGCGCCGGTGACATGCGCGATGCGGTTGGCCGCGACGAGGCCGGCCTCCGACAACGCCTGCCCATACAGAATCAGCATGGCCGGCTCCTTGCGGCGCAGCGCCTGCGCGGTCGCTCGCAGGATCTCCGGCGCCACAGCCGATCGCGCGGGGACGGGCAGCGGCTGGGCGACCGCGCCGCCCTCGTTCCAGGCGGTGTCCGCCGGCAGGATCAGCGTGGCGATCCGCCCGGGCGCGGTGTTCGCCGCCTGCACTGCGGCTGCGCTGTCCGCGCCCACGCGCGCGGAGGAGGCGCTGATGCGCACCCAGTCCGACACCGCGCGCGCCAGACCCTCGGTATCGGCGGTAAGCGGGGCATCGAACGGCCGGTGGTAGCTCGCCTGGTCGCCGACGATATTGACCATCGGCGAATGCGCCCGGCGCGCGTTGTGCACGTTGGCGATGCCGTTGGCGAAGCCCGGTCCGCAATGGAGCAGCGTCGCGGCGGGTTTGCCGGCCATGCGCGCATAGCCGTCGGCGCAGCCGGTGACCACGATTTCGGCCATGCCGAGGATGCAGCGCATGCCCCCGACCTTATCCAGCGCGGCGACGAAATGCATTTCCGACGTGCCGGGATTCGCGAAACAGGTATCGACGCCACTGGCGAGCAGCGTCCGCACAAGGCTTTCGGCGCCATTCATGGGTAGTATCCGTTTGAGTCGATTTCTCTTGATAAGATATTGCTTTCGGTGGACGGGAGTATAGGAAGGCTGTTTTGGCTTGTCAAGGGATATTCCGGCAAAAGGGCGGCGAATCGATGCAACCAAAATATAACCGTCTTAACCGAATCTCGTTGACATCCAGAACCGTTCTTCGTATCCTTCCCGCGCTCGGCAGGATTTGCGATGCACTCTTACCGCAGGACGTTCGGCATTTCCGTGCGATCCCAATAACCCATGACGGATCAAATGGTCATTTCCCGGTTGCGGGCTTTTCGTAGCTCGTAGGGCCATTCTCAAATCCGACCTGCTTGAGCCACCAGGCGGGGTAGAACACCGCCTGGGCGATACCGGCCTTCGTGTTGAGGTAGCCGTCATTGTACTTGATATAGAGATGCTCGGACAGTTTCCACCATTCCTGAAGTACGGCCGATGCGTTTTCTTCGGAGTAACGGGTCAGGAAATTTCGGGCGCCTTCGCGCTCCCCGTTCTTCCACAACTCGTTCGCCTGTTGCTCCAATTCCCTCTGCCGCCCGAAGGCACGGGCCTCGAATCTGTCGCGCACACTGGCGATATCCTTGATCATGTAGGAATACTTGAGCATGGCGTAGTTGGCGACATAGTTGAAGGCCATCCACATGCTCCCCTTGTCGAACTTGAGAATATCCGCCTTTTGCAGCGATGAGGGGAGACCCGTCGCTCCTGCGTAAAAGGGCATCAGAACCGCCGTGGCAGGACGATCCGGTCCGAACCAGGTGATCCCGCCGATCGCATCGGGCAGCCAGTTGCGGGATTGATTGACATAGGTATAAACCGTCCGGTAGATATTCAACGGCCGCTCAAACTCTCCCTTCAGCGGCGTCAGGCGGCCTTCCTTGTCCGCCACGCCCTCGGCTTGCCCTTCAAAACGGTTGGGATCGCCGAAAGGCCCGGCAGCCAGCCCCTTTGTCAGATCGAACTCCGTCCCTTCATAGCTGTCGCGGTGCACGGCGAAGATATTCTCCACCGTCAGCCTGTTGTCGGGTTTAACGGTGAAAGGATACTTTTGGGTGAAAGGACCCTCCACCCATGCAGGCGGATTCAGGGACGGGGCAATCATGGACTGGGCGCGCCAGACCCGCCGCAGCGAATAATAGGGGTGATGGAACTCGCCGTCCCCGTAAACGCTTGTCCAGTCGAGAGGACCGCTCTCGGGCTTCCACCAGCCTTTCTTCTCGGCTACGTCAAAGATATTGGCGGAGTACATCATGTCTGCGGCGCCCTTGCGGATGTTGCGGATGCGGAACTGATTGGCGGCCACAAAAAAACCGTCATCGGGAACCCGTTGCGCCACCCAGACCCCGCCCGTGCCGTTCATGTCGTAGCCGCACATCTCCATGACCCATCCCTCCTCGGGATCTGCTACGACCAGGGTTTCACCCGTCCCGTAATAGCCGTACTTCTCGATCAACTCGCCCATCAGTTTGACCGCCTCGCGGGCTGTCCTGGATCTCTCCAGGGCCACTCGGGACAGCTCTGCGGAGTAGAAGATACGCTTGCCGGCCTCGGGTTCCGGATGGACCTTGGCCTTGTCCGTGCATTCTCCGATGGAGAGCTGATGTTCGTTCATAATCCCGTAGTTGGTGTCGAAGTAGGCATAGGTATGGGGAACCTGCGGGATGTATCCAAGAGGAATGCTGGGAGGGACCCCGGGCGTGTCGTAGCCCGGCCCCCGGTCCCGGGTCATCATCCGCTGCGTTTCACTGGCGCCCCATTGTGGTTTGTAATCCAGGGCATAGTGGGCATAGAAGACCGGCCTCAGGGAGCCGGGTTTGTGATTCATCGCGGGGACGTAAATCATGCGGGCATCGCTCAGACCATCGTCGGAGTGCGATACCATCACCGAGCCGTCCAGCGTGGCTTTTTTGCCCGTGAGCGTGACCGTGCAGGCCCATGCGGGCAGGGAAATTGCGACGGCAATGAACAGGATGCCAAGCAATGCCATTCTCTTCATGTCAATCCCTCCTTAGGGGAGTATGATCCCCTGATATATGAAAAACCGCGGCCGATTGATCAGGCATTGCTTTTTCACAATGGGACTGTATGGAAAACGGTCTTATGTGTCAATGGGATAATGGGGTGCCGCCGTTAAACGCACTCGCTGAACCCGCAGGAGTGGCAAACGGAGCAGCCCCCCTCGTGCTCGACCTTGCCGCCGCACTCGCGGCACGCCCCCTTGAACAGCGACCTCTTTTCCATCTTCTCCGCACGGCCCGCGGAAGAGGTGTGATTTCGGATCGCCTTGGCCACCGCATCGGCGCAGGAAAGGATCTTGTTGTCGCCGAAACCGGAAGGGGAATGGCACGAGATGTCCAGGAGTTGTTTGATGACCTGCTTCGGCTGAACGCCGCTCCGCCAGGCCAGAGAGACCATCCGGCCGATCGCCTCGCTTTGTGACGCGGCGCAGCCGCCCGCTTTGCCCATCGTTGTAAAGAGCTCGAACAACCCCTCTTCATCCTGATTGATGGTCACGTAGAGAGGGCCGCAACCGGTCTGCATCCGGTAGGTCCACCCCTTGAGGCTCATGGGACGGTCGCGAACGGCTGTTTTCTCCGTCGCCCCCGCTTCCTGCGGCGTTTTGGCGGTGGAGAGAACCTGATGTTCCCTGGATCCATCCCGGTAGATCGTAACGCCCTTGCAATCGAGCTGATAGGCCAGTTCGTAGACCTTCCGGACCTCCTCGATCGTTGCGGTTTTGGGGAAATTCACGGTCTTGCTGACGGCATTGTCGGTGTTCTTCTGGAATGCCGCCTGCATCCGGATGTGGTCCTCCGGCGTGATGTCGTGGGCCGTCACGAAAATATTGCGAAGCTCGGCAGGGATCTCCGGGATCTCCTGAATCGTGCCATGCTCGGCAATCTTCTCCATCAGGGCGTCGGAATAGACGCCGCTCTCCCGGGCCATTTTTTCAAAGAGCGGGTGGACTTCGAGAAGAATGTTGTTGTCCAGGACCTGACGCACAAAGGAGACGGCAAAAATCGGTTCGATGCCGGACGATGCGTTTGCAATGATGGAGATCGTCCCGGTCGGGGCGATCGTGGTCACGGTCGCATTCCGGATCGCCGGCTTTCCCTTCCGGACAAAAAGGGAGCCTTCAAAATTCGGGAAGGGGCCCCGCTGCTTCGCCAGCGCCTCGGAGGCCTCGTGCCCCGCGTCATTGATGAACGCCATCACCTCTTCGCCCAACCGGATGGCCTGCTCGGAGTTGTAGGGAATCCCCAGCGCGATCAGCATATCGGCCCACCCCATGACCCCCAGGCCGATCTTTCGGTTCGCGTAGGTCATCTGGGCAATCTGCGGCAGCGGGTATCGATTGAGCTCGATCACATTGTCCAGAAAATGGACCGCCAGCCGCACGGTCTCTTTCAACCGAGGCCAGTCGACTTGCCCATCCTTCACCATCAACCCCAGGTTGATGGAGCCGAGGTTGCAGGATTCATAGGGGAGCAGCGGCTGCTCGCCGCAGGGGTTGGTCGATTCGATCGCGCCGATCTGCGGGGTGGGGTTGTCCCGGTTCATCCGGTCGAGAAAAATGATCCCCGGCTCCCCGTTCTCCCAGGCCTGCTTGACGATCAGGTTGAAGACATCCCTCGCTTTTAGCGTTCCTGCCGCCTCCTGCCCCCTCGGATTGATCAGCGGATAGGATTCATCGTGCTCCAGCGCCTGCATGAAGGCATCGGTTAACCCCACGGAGATATTAAAATTGTTCAACTGCTTCTGATCGGATTTGCAGCGGATGAATTCCAGGATGTCCGGATGGTCCACCCGCAGAAGCCCCATGTTCGCGCCCCGCCTCGTTCCGCCCTGCTTGACCGTCTCCGTGGCGATGTCGAAAACCCGCATGAAGGAGATCGGCCCGCTGGAGATGCCCGTCGTGGACTGGACCACATCGCTCTTGGGGCGGAGCCGGGAAAAGGAAAAACCGGTGCCGCCGCCCGATTTATGGATGAGGGCCGTGTGCTTGACCGCGTCGAAGATCTCATCCATCGAATCTCCGACGGGCAGCACAAAGCATGCGGACAACTGGCCCAATTCACGGCCGGCGTTCATCAGCGTCGGAGAATTCGGAAGGAAACTCAGTCCGGCCATGGCGACATAAAACCGTTCCGCCAGGGCCGAGGTGTCGGCCGCTTCGTCAAACTTCCTGTCGGCATCGGCAATGGCCTGGGCGACGCGCCGGAACATATCGGCGGCTTTTTCAATGACCTGGCCATTCTGGTCCTTGCGCAAATAGCGCCTCTCTAAAACCGTCAGCGCATTTTTGGATAATTGCGGAACGAGGGTGGGATGAACGGCCATGGGGATATCTCCTTGTAATCGGGCGGGTTCTGCTTGAACACCTTAGGTTTTCATCAAAACACACAACATATTGTATGTCGTTGAGGTATAACCACAATATCTATTCGGCGTCAACCATAATTTTATCCTTTTTCACGACCCCTTCGCGTAGCCGGGTTTGATGGATTTCCCGAAGGCGCTTGGACGAATTTGGGCACGCTCTTCACCGGCCGGCGCCGGTGCGGAGACAATCTCGCTGTCTTCTTGGTGCCGAAAAAAACCTATTGACAACTTCAAATAGATATTTTAAGTGTAAGGCCAAAGTTATCCAAAGAGAGGTCAGGATGAAGATCCCGAGGGAGGACACGGCGAGGACCCGGGGAAGGCTGCTGGCGGCCGCGGGCGAAATTTTCGCGGAGATGGGGTTCCGGGACGCGACCGTCGCGGAGATCTGCCGGAAGGGAGGGACCAACGTTGCCGCCGTCAATTACCACTTCGGCAGCAAGGAAGCCCTCTACCGTGAGGCATGGCGGCACGCCTTTGCCGAATCGATGGCGGCCCATCCCCCGGACGGGGGTCTGGCCGCCGATGGGCTGCCGGAAGAGCGCCTTCGGGCGCAGGTCGCATCCCTCCTCGACCGCGTCGCCGACGAGAACAACCGGGAGTTCCGGATGATGCAGCGGGAGTTTGTCAGCCCCACCGGCCTCCTCGAGGAGGTGATGCGGGAGGAGATCCGCCCCTTGCAGCAGCGGACCGAGAAGCTGGTCCGCCAACTCCTCGGCCCGCAGGCCACCGACCAGGAGGTGCGGTTCTGCGAGGTGGGGGTTATCAGCCAGTGCATCAATCCGATGGTGGCCCGGAAATGGGCGAGAAAAGGCAATGAAATCGGGGGGGGCCTCCGGGGAATCACCGATATCGCGGCCTATGCCCGGCATGTCGTCGCCTTCTCGCTGGCCGGGATTGCCGCCGTCCGCGCGGCGGCCGAGGCGAGGACGCAGCGCTGCGGGGAGGAACCGCCCGAAGAGGGGAACCCATATCCGGATGCGGGATCGGGCCTGCCCCGGGGTCCGGCATGACAAGGATGAAGCCAGTTGCTTTCCGGATAACCTGTTGTAAAGGTTTGAGATTAGCATTCCCGCCCCATATCAAAGTACGGGGTAAACTCAAGCGGGAATCCAGTTTTTTTAGGAACTTCCGACCCCCGCTGGAGTTTCCCCCCGCGAACGCGGGGGCGGGGGTGATACCTTTATTGAGCTGTCCAATTGCGTCCGGAGTGATCATGAAACGCTCGCCGAATCATAAACCTGCCCAGGTCATACCGCTGCCCCTGGCGACGCCAGTCACCCCGGCAATGAAGCCGGTGACGCCGCCGACAGCCGCAATCGGCCCTGTCTTATCGACTTTTCGCCCTCTGGCGGCGGCGGTCGCTGTGCTCATCATCGCGCTCCTGGCCGGTTGCGCCGCCGTCGGCCCGAATTACACCCGGCCCCAAACCGCCATTCCCCTCGCCTGGAGCAGCCCGCTGCAAGGGGGGCTCGCCGTCTCGGCCGATCCCGCAAACCTCGCGGCCTGGTGGACGACCCTTGCCGATCCCGAACTCTCCCGGCTGATCGAACGCGCCGCCGCCGGAAACCTCGACCTGAAGCGGGCCGCCGCTCGCGTCCGCGAGGCGCGCGCCCGCCGGGGACAGAGCAAGGCCGGTATCTACCCGACCCTCGACGCCTCGGGCTCCGCAACCCGGAGCCGCGGCAGCGCCGCTATGGGGCCTGTCGCGACCACCGACCTCTTCGCCGCGGGCCTCGACGCCTCCTGGGAGATCGATCTCTTCGGCGGGGTCCGGCGTTCGGTGGAGGCCGCCGAGGCGGACCTGGAGGCCGCAGGCGAAGAGATGCACGATACGCTGGTTTCGCTCCTGGCCGAGGTCGGCCTCAATTACGTGGATCTGCGCACCGCCCAGGCGCGTCTCGGTGTGACCGAGTCCAGCCTGAAGAGTCTGGAGGTGTCGCTCCGCCTGACGGAGTGGCGGTTCCAGGCGGGCTTGGGCGACCAGCTCGCCGTGGAGCAGGCCCGCTACAACCTGGAGAGCGCCCGCAGCCAGATCCCGGCCCTGCTGACCGCGATCGCCGCTGCTGAAAACCGCCTGGCGCTCCTGCTGGGCGAGGCGCCGGGTGCGGTGCACGCGGAGCTGGCGAAGCCGGAGCCGGTCCCGAGCCTGCCCCCGGAAGTCGCAATCGGCGTGCCGGCGGACCTCCTCAGGCGGCGGCCCGACGTGCGCCGGGCCGAACGCCAGCTCGCGGCGCAGACCGCGCGGATCGGCGTCGCCACCGCGGAACTCTACCCCAAACTCAAACTCAGCGGCGCGATCGGCCTCCAGGCCCTGACCCTCCGCGGCCTCTTCAACGCGGACAGCGTCACCTCCAGTGGCTCATCGCTTCTCGGCTGGCGGCTCTTCGACGCCGGCGCGATCCGGCAGAACATCGAGATCCAGTCGGCCCTGCAGGAGCAAACCTTCATCGCCTACGAGTCGACGGTGCTCGGCGCGCAGGGGGAGGCGGAAAACGCGATTGTGGCCTACGCCCAGGAGCAGCGGCGCCGGCAGTCGCTCGGCGAGGCGGTCCGGTCGGCCCAGGCGGCAGCCGAACTGGCCGGGATGAAATACCGCGCCGGGCTGGTCGATTTCACGACGTTGCTTGACGCCGATCGGTCTCTCCTCGGCTTCCGGGACCAGCTCGCCCAGAGCGACGGGGCCGTGGTCACGAACCTGGTCAGACTCTACAAGGCCTTGGGCGGCGGCTGGACCGCGCAGAGCCCGGCCGAAGAAAAAATGTCCGAAAACGGAGCGAAGCGAAGCCAATGACAAAAGAAGGGTTCATTCCTGGAGCAAAATCATGACCGAAGAAAACGTTGAAAAAGGGATCGCCGAGACCCTGCAGATCGGCAGCGGCGGCGGCACGGGCCGGAGATGGGTCCGCTGGGCGGTCATCGTCCTCGTCTTGGTCATCGCGGCCGCGGTCGCCTGGCATTTCCTGAAACCCGACCCGAACGCGGCGACGACGCAGTACAAGACCGAGCAGGCCCGGCGGGGCGACCTCACCGTGCTCGTCACCGCGACGGGGACGCTGAAGCCGACCAACTCGGTGGACGTGGGAAGCGAGCTTTCCGGGATCGTCAAGAGCGTAGAGGCGGACTACAACGACCGCGTCAAGGTCGGGCAGGTCCTGGCGAGACTCGACACCTCGAAGCTCGAGGCGACGATCACCCAGTCCAAAGCGGCGCTCGAATCGGCGCAGGCGAAGGTCCTGCAGACCAAGGCCACCGTGACCGAGACCCGGGCCAAACTGGCGCAGCTCAAAAACGCCCGCGAAATCAGCGGGGGCAGGCTCTCGTCGCAGGCCGAAGTCGACGCGGCCGAGGCGGCCTTCGCCCGCGCGCAAGCCGACACCGCCAGCGCCGCCGCGTTGGTCTCCCAGGCAAGGGCGGTCCTCGATGCGAACGAAACGGACTTTGCCAAGGCGGTGATCCGCTCGCCGATCAACGGCATCGTCCTTGTCCGCAGCGTCGAGCCCGGCCAGACCGTGGCCGCCGCCTTCCAGGCCCCGGTGCTCTTCAACCTGGCCGAAGACCTGACCCGGATGGACCTGCACGTGAACGTCGACGAGGCCGACATCGGCAAGATTCGCGAGAAGCAAAAGGCGGTCTTTACCGTCGCCGCCTATCCGAACCGCACCTTCACGGCCCAGATCACCCAGGCGCGCTACGGCTCCTCCACGACCTCCGGCGTCGTCACCTACGAAACGATCCTCAAGGTGGCGAACCCCGATCTGGCGCTGCGGCCGGGGATGACCGCCACCGCGGACATCACGGTCCGGGAGCTCAAGAACGCCCTCCTGATCCCCGGGGCGGCGCTCCGCTTCACCCCGCCGGTGGTGCAGGCGGAGGACAAAACCTCCCGCGGCCTCTTCTTCTCGCTCTTCCCGCGTCCGCCCCGCGAACAGCGGCCGGGCGACGACGGCAGCCTCGGCAAGGGGAAGCAGCGGGTCTGGGTCCTGAAAGAGGGCCGGCCGACCGCGGTTGTGATCACCACCGGCTGGACCAGCGGGAGCCTGACCGAGGTCACTTCCGGGGAACTCGCGCCCGGTACGCCGCTGATCGTCGACATCCTGGCGGGGGCGAAATGATGGAGACCGGGATGAACTCCGAGGGGCAACTGCTTGAAGAAATCGTCGCGGCGCCGCCCGTGCCACCCGCCGGGCCGCAGCCGGCGCCGCTCGTCTCCTTCCGCTGGGTCACGAAGGTCTACGGCCGGGGAGGCGCCTCGATGGAGGCGCTGCGCGGGATCGATCTCGACATCGCCGAGGGGGAGTTCGTGGCGATCATGGGGCCGAGCGGGTCGGGCAAGTCGACCTGCATGAACATCCTGGGCTGCCTCGATACGCCGACCTCCGGGAGCTACCGTTTCAAGGGGGTCGAGGTGGGGAATCTCGACCGCAACCAGCGCGCCCTGCTCCGCCGCCACTACCAGGGGTTCGTGTTCCAGGGGTACAACCTCCTCAACCGCACCTCGGCCCTGGAGAACGTGGAACTGCCGCTCCTCTACCGCGGCGCCTCCTCCTCGGAACGTCGCGCCCGGGCCCGCGAGGCCCTGGAGACGGTGGGGCTCGCGGGGTGGGAATCCCATTCCCCCGGCGAGCTCTCGGGGGGGCAGCAGCAGCGGGTCGCCATCGCCCGGGCCATCGTCACGAAGCCGGCGCTCCTCGCCGACGAGCCGACCGGGAACCTGGACACGGCCCGGAGCAAAGAGATCATGGAGCTCCTGACGGCGCTGAACCGCGAGCGGGGGATCACCGTCATCATGGTCACCCACGAGCAGGAGATGGCCGCCTACGCGACCCGGATCATCCGGTTCATGGACGGCCTGGTCGCTTCCGACCAGGCCAACGGAGGAAAATCGTCATGATCGGAAACACCATCCTCCTCGCCCTGCGCGAGATCCGGCGGAACGTGCTCCGCTCCTTCCTCACCATCCTCGGCATCGTGATCGGCGTGGGGGCCGTGATCACGATGGTGACCATCGGCGGCGGCGCCACCCTCCAGGTCAGGCAGCAGATCGCGAGCCTCGGGAGCAACATGCTGATCGTCAGCGCCGGGAAAAGAATGGGGCCGGGCCAGGCATCGAGCGCGCCGCTCTTCAAGGAGGCCGACGCGGAGGCGATCGACGCCGAGGTCAGCGATATCGCCGCCATCGCCCCGGTTTCCACCTCGTCGCTCAAGGCGATCGCCGGCAATCAGAACTGGACCACCTCCGTGGTCGGGACCGACAACCGCTACCTCTGGGTCACGAACCGGGTGCTCAAGACGGGACGGCCCTTCAACGAAGGGGAGCTGCGTGCCGGCGCCTCGGTCTGCTTTGTCGGAGAGACGGTGCGGAAGAAACTCTTCGGCGCCCAGGAGGCGCTGGGGCAGAGGATCCGCCTGCAGAAGTTCTCCTGCGAGGTGGTCGGCCTGCTGGAGGGGAAGGGGCAGAGCAGCATGGGGATGGACCAGGACGATATCGTGGTGATCCCGCTCCGCACCCTCCAGCGGCGCGTCTCGGGCAATCAGGACGTCTCGCTGATCCAGGTCTCGGTCCGGGAGGGCGCCTCCACCGAGAAGGCCAAGAAGGACATCGAACGGCTGATGCGCGAACGGCGCCATCTCGGCCTGAGCGACGACGACAATTTCACCGTGATGGACATGAAGGAGATCACGAACATGCTGGCGGGAACCACGACGCTTCTCACCGCCCTGCTGAGCGCGGTCGCGGCCGTGAGCCTCCTGGTCGGCGGGATCGGGATCATGAACATCATGCTCGTGTCGGTGACCGAACGGACCCGCGAAATCGGCATCCGGCTCGCCATCGGCGCCCTCGAACGGGAGGTGCTCACCCAGTTCCTGGTGGAGGCGGTGGTCCTCTCCTCCTTCGGCGGCCTGATCGGCATCGCCATCGCCCTGGCCGGATCCCTGTGGCTATCAGCGGTGCTCCAGGTGCCCTTCGTCTTCAATGGCGGAATCGTCTTCGTCGCCTTCCTCTTCTCGGCGAGGGGGGGTAATCTTCGGCTATTTCCCGGCCCTCAAGGCGGTGCGGCTGGATCCGATTGTGGCGCTCAGGCATGAGTGAGGCCCAGCGGTCGAATGTGACTGGTGTGCTATTTTTACAGGGTGTTGAAAAAAGCGATGTGGTCAAGGAAAATCGGCAAGGCGACGATTTTGCCGATTTTCTCCGGGGTATCTCCCGATTCGGTTCACTGCCTTTGGTTTCGGCGTCAGGTCAAGGATTCTATTTTATTTTCCTGTAGCTTTAACCTGCCATTAGACTTCCATTTTTCCCTCATTGATCTATCGCGTTCTCCCCCGTAAAGTGGCTGCCAGTGGACAGATAACCGGTTCCATTGGGAGAAATGGGTGATTATGAAAGTATTGGTCGTCGATGACAACAAGGATTTGGCCGATATCATGCAAGGGGTGCTGGAACACCAAGGCGCGGAGGTCATGACCGCCAACGACGGCATAGAAGGATACGCCGGTTATCTCCTCTTTAAACCCGATCTTGTCATTACGGACATTCAGATGCCGGGCGGAACCGGCTTTGAAATGATGCAGAACATCAGGACTCATAACCCGATGATCAAGACAGTCTATATGAGTGGGAATATCGATGACTATCGGCTGTCCATTGAGCAGGAGAAGAAGAGATATCCCGTAACGATCCTCAGGAAGCCTTTTTCTCTGGATTCATTGATGAAGCTGGTTTCGGAACCCGAGACGGGCTTATCTGTGAAAGATGGAGCCATGCGCTATCATAAATCCCTTCAGCAACCCGCGGGTGGTCTCCCCGCATCGCCATAGAAGCGAAGCAATTGCCGCATCGACACCCCGCGGCCGTTCCATCAGTTTTTGATCCCGAACCAGAGTTCTCCCCGCTGCTGTTGGATATTTATAAAAGTATTCCGAGAGCTGCTTTCATTTTCAGGTCGGGTTTTTCTTGTTCTTCACCGCCCGGGTGACGGCCGGCTCCAGGATCTCCACCTCCTCGATCCAGGCGTTCCGTCCGGCAGCCCGCCGCGGGTAAATGTGTCATCTCTTCGTGTTCATCTTTCTGTTGCGCCTCGGCCGAAATGGTGTTAGCGTCATCCACGGTTTGGATGAGGATCGAGCGCAATGGACAAGAAAAGTGAGATTCCGGAAGCGAGGAGCGCATCACCTCCACAGGAGACCGTCCCGGATTTAAAGGCCCTGCGGGAGGCCGGCGGACTATCCCTGGGGGATGTCTTCGAGAAGACAAGGGTCACTCTCAGCAACCTCTCCGCAGTGGAGAGCGGTGAGTTCAACCGCCTCCCGCCTCCCGTGTATGCGAGAAATTTCATCCGGAAATACGCGCGGGCGGTGGGAATCGACGAGAAGCCGATCCTGAACCGTTATGAAACGTATTTGAAAGGGCTGCACCCGGCCATCGAAGAGGCGGAGGTTCAAAAACCCTGGCCGGAAACCGGCGGGCGCAATCGGTTCCTCATCGGAAGCCTTGCCGCCGTGATTCTCGCCGGCGTCCTGGTTTCGGTCCTTTTCCTCTATGACAAGGCCGAGCAACCGGCGCCACCCCCTCCGGCCGCGATAGACTCGACTTCCCCGGCGCCAGCCATACCCGGACCTGCTCCGGCAGCCCCGGTTCCGGATTCATCCGCCCAGGCAGCGATGGCGGGATCGGTGGCCGCCTCCCCGGTGGAGGTTATCCGGCCGCCGGCAGAGGCCGGAAAGCTTTACAACCTCGTGATCGAGGCCCAGGAACGGACATGGCTCCGGATCACCGCAGACCGGAGCCAGCCCTATGAGGCCCTCCTCAACCCGGGCGACAAAATCGAGAGAACGGCCTCCGATCATTTCCAGCTCGATATCGGCAATGCGGGAGGAATCCATCTCACCTTCCAGGGGAAGCCGTTGGGAAGCCCGGGAAAGTCCGGACAGGTTGTCCACATGCGCCTGCCGGAGAAGGAATCCGGCGAAAAGAGCCCCTGAAGAAGTTCCGGTTTGACATTGCACGGGAGATCATCTACAATCGATCCCATGAAAAGAAAGAAAGCAGGTGGAAGAATATGTTTGGAATAGGCATGCCTGAACTGCTGGTCATCCTGGTGATCATCCTGATCGTCTTCGGCGCCGGTAAACTCCCCGAGATCGGCAGCGCGCTCGGCCGGGGAATCAAGAACTTCAAAAAGGCGACCCGTGAGCCGAACGAAATCGACGTCACACCGACCGCCGAGAAGAAGTCCGATGAAAAGAAACCCGACGAAAAGAAGCCCTGAGGTCGTCTAAAAGGGAACATCCTCCTCGGACAGCGGCCCATCACCGGAATGGGGAAGGGGCGGCTCTTCCGACGATGCGTCGCCGCTCCGCTGACCTTTCGAGTCGAGCATCCGCATATCCGAGGCGATGATTTCGGTCGTGGAACGCTTCCCTCCCTCCTTGTCTTCCCAGGCCCGGGTCTGGATGCGCCCCTCCACAAAGACCAGCTTTCCTTTGACAAGGTACTTGCCGCAGATCTCTGCCAGTTTACCGAAGGTCACGATTCGGTGCCACTCGGTCTTCTGGACCCTCTCCCCATTCTTGTCTTTCCGCTGTTCATCCGTCGCCAGCGTGAAATTGGTGATCATCATCCCGTCCGGCGTATACCTCACCTCCGGATCTTTTCCCAGTCGGCCCACCAGAATCGCCTTGTTGATCATCTTCTCCTCCTTCTGAAACGTTATGTTTGGCCGATCATACACAAGTCATCCGGCAGCCGCAACACGAAAGTTGGGAAAGTTGGGAGTCAGCGGTTCCTGTTTGGCAGCCTTTTATCGATTATCGCATCTGCGTCACGGCAAGCATATCCTTCAAGGTTACCTCCGGATGGTGGTAACGCCTGTAGCGGGGTGTCTTCTTTCCGAACTGGATCGCCTCCTGCGGACACCACTGGATGCAGGCAAGGCACTGTTCGCAGTGGTGCAGCCAGTTGGGTCTCCCTGCCGGAAGGTCGATGTTTCCGGACGGGCAGACCGCTTTGCAGATGCCGCAGCCGTTGCATTTGTCGTCGACCCAGAAGCTTCGGTCCATCTTTGGAACGTGGGGAAGGGCGAGCCGGTTGAACCCGGTAAAGAGGATGTTCTGCCACAAGGGGCCCTTCTCGACGGGTCGCGTCTCCCTTGCCGCGGCGGCCGCGGCAATTCGGCCGATCTTGCGCAGCGCCGCCTCGATCCGCCGGACCTGAGCCTCTTCCGGCCCCGGGCCGCCCCAGGGGATGTAGTTGGACGGCATCGCCAGTTCGAATCCGGCGGACAGGGATAATCCCCGGGCCTGCATCCGCTTCTTCAGTTGGATCAGCGTGGCGGCGACCTGTCCCGCGTTGACGGCTACCGCAAAATGATACCGGGACCAGTTTTTCTCCAGCGCGTCCACAAAGGCCATGACCCTGCGCGGCAGCCCCCAGATGTGGACGGGGAAAATGATCCCGATCGCCTCAGCCCCGCTTGCGATCGTATCCCCGGAAGTGCCCGAGATCGGGATGATCTCGGTGTCGCCCAGTTCGCCGGCCAGCATCCGGGCCGTCCAGAGAGAGTTGCCCGTGCCCGTGTAGAAGAATAGATTGGTTTTCATGGTCTTCTCCCAAAATCATGCTCCGCCCCGGCGAGGGGCGAGCGGGCCCGGTCCATCCGGAGGCTGAAGATCCGGAAGGCGCGTTCAAGATGGCTGGAGACGATTGGCCATGATTTCGGCAGCATGATGGCTGTATAGGGGAAAACGGCGCGGTGGTCAAGGAAATACGATATTTCCCGATCATTTTCCGGGGGATGATTCCGGGGATGGCTCCTTCGGGGGAGGACGGCGAACCCCGCTTTTCCTGTCGTCGATGTCGCCGGGATAGGTCATCGCCTCCTGGCTCCGCTCCCGCGTGCGGATCCGGATCACCTCCTCCACCGGATAGACGAAGATCAGCCCGTCCCCCTGTTCGCCGGTATAGGCGGAGCGGAGGATCGCGTCGAGCGTCGCCTCGATATTGCGATCGCTGAGCACGATATTGATCTGGATCTTGGGGAGCATGTCCACCATATACGTGCCGGAACGGCCCGCGAGCTTGATGCCGCCCTGGCGTCCGCGTCCCCGGATTTCAAACAGGTTCATCCCTTTGATGCCGATTTCACTGAGCGCGTCCTTGACGTCGTTGACCTTGTCTTCACGAATGATGGCTTCAATCTTTTTCAGCATGATACAACCTCCTGGATATCGGATGGGGCATCTTTATGAGTAGGAGCGCTCGCCGTGAGAGCTGATGTCGAGCCCGACCTCTTCCTCCATCACGGTGACCCGCAGGCCGATGCTCGCATGGAGCAACCTGGCCAGCAGATAGGTCATCCCGAAACTGAAGGCGATCGTGACCAGAACGGCCAGCAGTTGAATGCCGATCTGTCCGGGATTGCCGGAAAAGAGACCGTTGGCGCCGTCGGCGTTGACGGCCGTCGTGGCGAAGAGGCCAGCGGCGATCATGCCCCAGGCGCTCGCCATGCCGTGACAGGCCCACACATCCAACGACTCGTCCAGTTTTTTCCGGTCCCGGAAGCGCATCGTGTAATAGGAAAGCGGGGCGGCGACCGCCCCGATCACCATGGCCGCCATCGGTGTCACATAGCCGGACGCGGGGGTCACCGCCGCCAAACCGACCACCATCCCGGTGGCGATCCCGAGCGGGCTCGGCCGGCCGTCCAGCCAGGAGAGCATCATCCAGACGAGGCCCGCCGTCGCGGCCGATGTGTTGGTGGTTAAAAGCGCGTTTACCGCGACACCGTTCGCGGCCAGTGCGCTGCCGGCGTTGAAACCGAACCAGCCGACCCAGAGCAACCCGGCCCCCAGGACCGTGAACGGGATGTTGTTCGGTTCCATCGGCGACTTGCCGAACCCCTTGCGCGGCCCGATCACCATGGCAAAGGCCAGCGCCGAGAAGCCGGCCGCGATGTGCACGACCGTTCCCCCGGCGAAGTCCAGGACGCCCAGCGTCTTCAGCCACCCTCCCTGCCCCCAGACCCAGTGGCACAGCGGATCATAGACCAGTGTGGCCCAGAGCAGGCTGAACAGCAGAAAGCTTTTGAATTTTACCCGCTCGACGAAGGCGCCGGTGATCAGCGCCGGCGTGATCACCGCGAACATCATCTGAAAGGCAGCGAAAAGGCTGTGGGGGATGGTCTTGGCATAGTCCGGATTGGGCTCAGCGCCGACACCGTTGAAGCCGAGAAAATTGAGTCCGCCGATGATTCCCCCGATGTCCTCGCCGAAAGCGAGGGAATAGCCGTAGAGCAGCCACTGCACCCCAATCAGGGCCATGAAGGTATAGCTCAACGTCAGCGTGGAAAGGACGTTTTTCCGGCGGACCATCCCACCGTAAAAGAGCGCCAGGGCCGGCGTCATGAGCAGAACCAGCGAACAACAGACCAGCACCCAGGCGGTGTCTCCGGCATTGATTGGATTCAGCATTCTTTCCCCTTCCCTGTTGATGAAATCAGACCGCTCCGGGGATAACCAGCAATTATTCTGCCAAAGAGGATGATACGCAGCCTTTTTTGCAAAGCGCGGTCCTTGCAACCTGCTTGCGGTCCGGGTTGAATCGGGGAAGGCGCTCCATGGACTATTCAATACAACGAAAATAAACGGTTATTTTGATAAATGACACGACGGAACGGGAAACGGCAGAACTTCCCGCGCAATGATCGGGGAAAGAGTCGCCCCGTTCAGCGACGGCGACGCCCCGGGGGAATGATACAGAATTGTTCCCTCGAGCCGGGCAGAGGACACAATTGTTCAATCAGATGTGGGGTAAAGACAAAGGGTGCGTTTTTCAAAGGCCTCCGGGCAAAGAGGTCCGGCGCCGGCCTTCCCCGGATGCTGCCCCCGCGGCGGCAAGGCTCAGGCCGTCCGGTTCGGAGGGCAGCCCGGAATCCGAGTGAGGCCCCGGACATAAGCGCGATCCTCCCGAAGGTCCGGACCCCGCGCGGCGCCGGTCGCAAGCTCGTCGCAGCGTTCGTTCTCCCGGTTGCCGGCATGGCCATGCACCCAGATGAACCGGACACGGTGTTTATTGCAAAGATCGAGCAGCCTCGACCAGAGATCGCAATTCTGGGCCGCCTCGGTTTTCGTTCGCATCCAGCCGTTGGCGCGCCATTTGCGGGCCCAGCCCTTGCTGATCCCGTTGACCACGTACCGCGAATCGCTGTGCAGCAGGACATCCGCCGGATCATGGAGGGTCTCGAGCGCCGCGATACATGCCGTCAGTTCCATCCGGTTGTTGGTCGTCAGGCGGAAGCCGTCCGCGATTTCGCGTCGGGCCTCTCCTGTGATGATGACCGCGCCGTACCCTCCCGGTCCCGGGTTCCCGGAGCAGCCGCCGTCGGTGTAGACGACGATCTGCCCCGTCAGGGCAGGAGATCCCGCCGGTTCGGCGGCGGCAGTTGTGCTGCCGGAAGCTTTTCGGGTCTTAACAGCCGGGCTCTCCAGCCAGCGCCGTGCCTCCGCCGCGGTGACAAAGCCTTTATAAACGGCGCCGGCATACCCGCGGACCTGCTCCTCGGCGCCCCCGGGGCCGTACCAGGCGGTATAGATGCCCGGCCGGTAACCCTTGATTACGGCGTAGTATTTCTTTTGACTTCCCATGCCCAAGCCCTCAATGGAATCAGTCTTCCCGTCCCCGTCTCCGACGGATCATCATGGAGATAGAGGAAAAGAGTTGCAGCCAGCCGCTTCTTCATAACCCAAACCCTTCCGGCCCTATGGCAAACCCTTCGGCGCCTTTTCCTAAAAAACCATTTTTGTCTGCACCTTACCGGTTACTGGACCGAATATCAAGGCCGGTTATTTGCCCGATGGAACATTTTGCGGCCGGCCTTCGCCCATAAAATGATTGACTTCAAGGGGTCATGGTGATAGGGGGAACATCCTTTGGACCGGGAAGAGAGGCTGACCCATGCTGGACATCAAATACCTGAGATTGAATATCGATTTCGTGTCCGGAAAGATGCGCGAGCGGGGCCAGGAGATGAATCTGGAACGTTTCATCACCCTCGATGCGGGACGGCGGGAAATTATCCGGGAGGTCGAAGGGCTGCGCTCTGAACGGAACGCCGTCTCGAAACAGATCGGCGAGAAGAAGAAAAACAGGGAGGACGCCGCCGATATCATCGCGCGGATGGGGACGGTTTCCGCCCGGATCAAGGAACTGGACGAAGCGCTGAAGAAGACGGACGAGGACCTCGATGCGATCCTGATGACGATTCCCAACATCCCGCACGCGTCGGTCGTCTGCGGCAGGAGCGCCGAGGACAACCCGCTCGTCCGCGTCTGGGGGGAAAAACCGCAATTCTCCTTTACGCCGCGGCCCCACTGGGAGATCGGCGAGAGCCTGAACATCCTCGATTTCGCGCGCGGGGCGAAGATCACCGGGGCGCGTTTCACCCTCTACCGGGGATTCGGCGCAAGGCTGGAGCGGGCGCTCATCAACTTCATGCTCGATCTCCATACGGGAGAGCACGGCTACACCGAGATTTTGCCCCCCTTCATGGTCAACCGGGAGAGCATGACCGGGACGGGCCAGCTCCCGAAGTTCGAGGAGGACCTTTTCCGGATCGACAAGGTGGACTACTTCCTGATCCCGACGGCGGAGGTGCCGGTGACGAACATCCACCGGGATGAGATTCTGGGCGAGAAAGAACTCCCGATTTATTATGTGGCCTATACCCCATGCTTTCGCGCGGAGGCGGGCTCATACGGGAAAGACACGCGGGGGCTCATCCGCCAGCACCAGTTCAACAAGGTGGAACTGGTGAAGTTCGCGAAGCCGGAGAGCTCCTACGAGGAGATGGAAAAACTGACGCTGAACGCCGAGGAGGTCCTCAAAAGGCTGAAGATCCCGTACCGGGTTGTCTCGCTCTGTACGGTCGATCTGGGCTTCTCCTCCGCGAAGACCTACGACATCGAGGCGTGGCTCCCCGGCCAGGATGCCTACCGGGAGATCTCCTCGTGCAGCAACTTCGAGGAATTCCAGGCGCGCCGGGCGTCGATCCGCTTCCGGCGCGACGAAAGCGGAAAGGTGGAATTCGTGCATACCCTGAACGGTTCGGGCCTTGCCGTGGGAAGAACCCTCGTCGCCGTGCTGGAGAACTACCAGCAGGAGGACGGGAGCGTCGTCATCCCCGAGGCGCTCCGGTCCTACATGGGAGGGGTTGACAGAATTCCCACCGCGGGGTAGCATGAGCGTACAATGTACGGAGGGATGGCCGAGTGGTCTATGGCGGCGGTCTTGAAAACCGTTGACCGAAAGGTTCGCGGGTTCGAATCCTGCTCCCTCCGCCAACAATGAAATTAAGGGGTTGTAGGTAAATCAGTTACTTGCGGCCCCTTTTTCTTTGTCCTCTGCTCACCCTTCAAAACGTCCATAGCGTCCATAATGTCCCCCGAAACCGCTTTTTCTCCTACGAAGTCCCATCAAAAGTCCCATCATTGTTTTTGCCTGAAATAGCCAGCCTGTCTACATTTCAAAAAACAAGTGTTGATGAGAGTCCCATCATCTCCATGATGCTCAAAAAACATAGATTTAGTTTACATAATTTACAAACATTCGTTTTTCCTTCACAAAC
>CAYSSF010000032.1:10121-26534 GCA_964433455.1 uncultured Syntrophaceae bacterium | reverse complement strand
TTCTTGAAGCCGTTTACTTTCAATCGGGTCAACATACTGCGCCTCCTTACTCTTGTTGCTTACAGTTCATTATTTTCAACAAAAGAATAGTACCCTTTATTATTGAATATTATATGGTCCAACAGACCTATGCCCAATACGGAGGCCGCTTCTTTAATCGATTTGGTTACTGCTATATCTTCATTGCTTGGGTTTAATTCGCCATTCGGGTGGTTATGGGCGACGATCACGGCGGATGCTCTTTCTGCAATGACATCGGCAAATACTTCTCTGGGGTGAACCTGGCTTTTGTTGATTAAGCCGATGGTTACTACCCGGATATTCATGACTTCATTGGCGCCATTGATGGATATGCATAAAAAATGCTCCTGCTTGCGGTCGCCGTAGTGTTGGATTAACGGTAGTACATCCACAGGAAATTTAATCTTTAACCCTTCCGGTTTTATCCGTCTTCTTACAAATTCAAAAGCAGCGGCAATGGTCGTTGCTTTGGCTTCGCCAATTCCGTCAATATCGAGGATATCTTGAGCCTGTACTTTGATCCCTTTCTCGTCGATTGTTTTGATCAGCAGCCTGGCCAGGGACAGAACATCATTTTTTTGAGAACCCTTCCCCAGAATAATTGCCAGCAATTCCTGATCCGATAGCGCTCCGGCGCCCTTTTCAAGAAGTTTTTCGCGGGGCCGTTCCTGTACGGGCAGGTCTTTAATTTTTTTCATTGTTTCTTCCCCCCGGTCTCTTTTTCTTTTGCCTTGCTGCCCCTTGCCGTCCGCATACCGACGTCTGTTCGCTGCCCGCTACCCACCAATTTCGCCTTTTCTTCCAATATTCGCTCCAGCAATTTTTCCGAGCTCTCAAAATCGCGGCCCTCTTTTTCCGCAAGCTCAGCCTCGGTGATCACCAGCTCCCCGCGGAACGCTTTGGCAAGCACAGACTGGGAAAGCTTGTCCACTCTGGCTTTGGCTTTCTGGTAATGGGATTCCAGCCTGTCGGCGAGGGCAAAGAGCTTGTCCACTTGTCGGACGATTTCTTTTTGTTCTTCGAAGGGCGGTAGGGGGAACGGATACTTTTTAATGTCTCTAATGTTGATATGAGGAGCAGCACTTCCGCCAATAAGATTATTGACATGTTGAATTATTGGTGGCGAATTAAGGCAGTACGTGAAATATGAATTAATGGTATAATTACTTATACGAAACATCATCATCCTTTGCCCAAGACATATTTCTTCATCAGTATCTATTTTACAGGCGATTCCTAAGATTCCGCCCTCTCTACTATAAAGAACATCGCCCTTTTGAGGTTTTAGTCTTAAAATGCGTCTTGAAAATGTTTCATCAGAAACGAATCTCACTTCGGATAGGTCAAGTTGATTTGGTAAAAAATTAGTTGTTCTTAGACACAATTTCCCGGACGCTGTCCATTTTGGAGTCGAATGCGGGCAGTCTACAATGAATATAGAAACAGAATCAACATTGGTTTTGCGCCAAGTGTTCGGCACTTCTAAAGCAATAAACCGCTCATCAATTTCATCGGTAACTTTAAAGGAATATTGCTGTTTTAATGATTTCTTAGTTTGCTTCCGCTCTTCGATTATATGCTTTAGTAACACTCTCGCGCTTTCCACATCCGGATGCTCAGCCCGCCACTTCTCCGTCAGTTTCCCGGTAACCGCGGCAGTGAGCACCGATTGCCTGAACCGTTTGATAATAGACGGGACTTTATCAAGCCGCTCTTTGACTGCATCAATGCGGGGCATGATTTTGTCCAGTTTGGCGACAATGCGTTTTTGTTCGGTGAGGGGGGCAATTGGAAACTGCAACTTCCAGAATATATCTGGATTAACATGTGGTGTCCCTGTACCCTTCGGTTTTGAATTAATGTAGGAATAATATCGATTAATAAAATTATAAATATATTCAGGCTTATTTAAAACAGGGGTTAATACCATTAACGTGGAGCCAGCAGCGCCTTCCATACCCATTCCAGTCAATCCAAAACGTGCACCGTCCCATACAACCAATATTTCAGTTTTATTTATCAACTTCGAAGATTTTACATCGGCATATTCATCTATAATGCCTTTCTCAAACCCCTTAATATTTACATATGGCACGAGACCAATATCATTATTGGGGGTAAGAGTTTTCGGCTTTTTGCCTTTGCCATAGATGACAATTTTATCTAAATCAATTTCAATCCACCCCTTTGGTAACGTCTTACTCACTCCAGTCCGCAGTCCGCCTTTTTCAGTCTGCAGCTTACCACTGCCCCCTGCCGACTGCTGACTGCGGACTTCACTCCTCCTACTCATCTTTACCACCTGCCGACTGCACCTCTATCACCCTTTTCTCCCGTTCAAGCTCCTTAACCAGTTCCAACCTGAGCGCCTCTTCGCTGGGGAGGTAAAGCTTGTACTGACTTGCCAGAATTGTTTTGTTATCTTCCGGCAGGGTAAATTTAACAACAGCCTTGTTTTTATCAGCAGAAAGCAGAATGCCTATCGTTGGGTTTTCGTCCGGTAGTTTTTGGGTGCGGTCATAATAATGGACATACATTTGCAGTTGTCCCAAATCCTGATGGGTTAGTTTATGGGTTTTCAACTCGATGATCACAAAACAGCGTAATAGCCGGTTATAAAAAACCAGATCGGCAAAAAAATCATCGCCCTCCAGATGAATTCTCTGTTGGCGGGATACAAAGGTAAACCCGTTGCCTATCTCCAGCAAAAATTCCTGCAAGTGGGTAATGATTGCCCGTTCCAGATCTTTTTCATAGTAGGCGGCTTCCCGTTTTAACCCTAAGAATTCTAAGAATATAGGATCTTTTATGATGTCGGTCGGGTCTTCCGGCATTTGTTCGCCTTGTGCCACAGCTAAAACCCGCTTTTTATCGCTACTTAATAAGAGCCTTTCATACAACTGACTATTGATTTGCCGTTCCAGTTGCCGGGCTGTCCAGTTGTTCTTAGCGGCTTCGGCAAGGTAGTACTCTCTTTTACTCTCATCTTCGATTCTGATGAGCAGGCGATATTGTGTCCAGTTCAATTGCGAACGCAGTGCGTTCGCAATTGGATAAATCCTGAAAAATTGGCGACTTAACTCTAATTGTCTTACGGAAAAGCTTGTTCCGTAATCGGGTTTCAACTCTTCCGAAAGACTTCTTATCAAATAAGTTCCGTATTCCGCCCGTTCTTTCCCCTGCTGTCCTCTTCAATAATTGTTTTACCGATATTCCAATACATTAAGACCCGCTGATAATCGATAGCTCGAACAGCGTTATTTTGAGCCTGCGCAATAATGTCTTTTATTTGCCCGATAAAATCAGATCGCAGTTTTTCAATGTGTTTGTTCATGAAAGTCTTCCTTTCATTTCCTTCATTCCCCTTCCTCCGCATCAATCAGGGTCAGGATTTCCTGGAGTTCATCCACGCAGGCATTCAGCTCGGTGATGGCGTCAGCCGCCAGCGCTTGCGGTTCCGGTAGCGAGTTGGGGTCTTCAAGCCCTTCATCTTTCAGCCAGGTTATGTCCAGATTGTAGTTGCGCTCTTTGATTTGAGAAAGGCTGAACATTACAGTCTTCCATCAGATATTTAAACACATCACCCGCCTCATCGGAAAAAAGCACATTATCGGGCAGAACCATGGATGCCTTTCCACCAAGCTTGAGGATGGTGACGACATGCTGGATAAAATTAAGCTGTTTGTTGCTGGTAGAAACCGTAAAGTCATCCCGAACCGGCGCCTGATTCGCGCCCTTGGTGCCGAAGGGAGGATTGGTCAGGATACAATCGTATCGCTCACCTCTGTCCGGTTCATAGATGCTGTCGCCCAGATAAATCTGCGGCTCAAGCCCGTGGAGAAAGAGATTCATGAGAGCAAGCCGGCGGGGACGGGGAACAAGCTCCTGTCCGCAATAGGTTTGTTTCTTGATACGAAGGACATCTTTTCTTTCCAACGCCCCTTTGGAAATCTCCATCAGCCATTCGTAGGCGACCATCAAAAAGCCGGAAGTACCGCAGGCCGGGTCGCATATTTTGTACTCTTTCGCAGCCCTCGGGTCCGGCTTCATTACATTTACAATGGAACTGATCAGAACCAGTGGGGTGAAATACTGACCCGCACCCTTTTTGCCTTCCGCAGCCGATTTCTCCAGAAGCCCTTCAAAGGCGGCCCCTTTAACGTCCACATCCATGGAAGACCAGTCAACCTCGTCAATCATGTTGATGACTTTTTTCAGATTGACCGGATTGGTGAAGCGGGGCATTGCCTGTGTGAAAATATCGCCTAAAATACCCGGTTCATCTCGCAGGTTGCGGAGCACTTCGCCGTAATGGTCCAGCAAGTCTGTTCCTGCCAACCTGAGGATGCTCGCCCAATTGTATTTTTTGTTGATTTCAATGCTTTTTTCATCCGCCATTTTTAAAAAGAGCAGGTAGGTCAACTGCTCGATGTAATCGCCATAGTCAATGCCGTCATGCCGCAAAGTATGACAAAAGCCCCAGAGTTTATTAACAACATCAGACATTTTTAATCCTTTTTCAGTCGGCGGCGGGCAACCTGCTCACACTCACGCCGCGAGAGCTTCGTTGAGTCGGTTTATCAACAGGCCAAAATCATCACCAAAGACTTTTTTTGCAACAACAAGTCCGCCGTGCCGTGCAAATACCGGCATGATTTTAAAGTCTTCTTCGGCAATGGCCAGATTCTCGATCAAATGTTCTTTGATATACGCAAGCCAGGTCCGCTGTTCGTCCGTAAATTTTCTTGAGCCCATAATCGTACCAAGGGCAATTTGAACCCGCTCTTGAGCGGTGAGAATAGGTATCTGAAAATTCGCAGCGTGCTTGATCATCGAGATGATGTCGGCAAGAGGCTTCTTATATACAAGCTCATGCCCTCTTTGCAGGTCTTTCTCTGAGAAATCACTTTTACGCAGTTTATTGCGCAGCTCTTCAAGCGGCGTCTGTATTCCATTGACTCGGCCTGGATAAAAGAATTTCAATAGCCTGTATATGCTCGGGGTTTTCTGCAACAAATTTCTCAAAGAGTTTTAAGTAGTCAGCAGGCTTTTGATAATCATTGCCGGTTCTGAACATCACTTCATCTTCAACGGTATCTACAATATCGTAGCCTTTCAGGAATAGCTTTTTGGGCCTTGGTAAATTGAGAAGAAGGTCCATAAACTCTTTATCCCGTAAAAGCTTCATGGTTTCGGTAAAGTTATTATCAAGATTTCCCTTTAATTTATCCGTATAGGCTTTTAGATCTCCATCAGGGAGATATTTGGAAAGTTTTTCCCGCGCTTCAGCGCCTACGCTCTTTTCAATGCGTCGTAAGCGCTTGATGAGAACTTTGGTATTATACTCCCTGTCTCTGTTATCATAGATTCTTTCAATGATTTCCGGGAGCGGGATTGCATCTTTTTGCAGATTCACATCAAAGTCGGTAGCATTTTTAAAGTAGTTTATGAGTGTTCCGTCAAAACAGTCAAAAATGGTAAATTTTTCTTTATTGATCTCCGGGCATAGCCTGGTTCCGCGCCCCAGCATCTGCACCCAGAGGATACGGGACTTTACCATCCGCATAAAAACGACCATTTCAATGGCTGGTATGTCGACGCCGGTTGTGAGCATATCGACGGTAACTACAATTTTTGGCTCAGGTCTGTTTCTGAATTGCCTGATTTTTTGCAGCGGCCTGTCTACCGTTGGGCTCCCGGTAATTTTCATGACAAAATCATCGCCTTTACCAAAAATATCTTTGCATGTGCGGACGACTTCATCGGCATGAGAGACATGGGGTAAATCATTTACAGCAAAAATCAATGTTTTGGGGAACCGGCCATACTCTTTTTCATGCTGATCGGTATATTTTTTATACGCATTGATGATTTTCTTGGTGCTGTCAGGCGAAGTGATTTTCTCTTCAATTTCATTTGCACCAAACTCCCTTTCATCTTCAAGATTATCAAGCTGTTCGACCCCGGTCTCTGTGTCTATCTCGCCGACCAACTCGCCCTCTTTTAGAAAAGCGCCATTCACATGCACATCGGATATTATTTTTACAGCATCATAATCAACCAGATATCCGTCCAGCACAGCCTGCTCCGTACTATATGAAAAAACCTTATTTTTAAACAATGCAAGCGTATGAGTGGCCGGAGTCGCAGTAAGCCCAATTTTTACAGCATCAAAATAATCCAAAACATATTGCCATGTTCCGGTTTCTTTTGCTGAATAACCTCGATGACACTCATCCGCAATAATTATATCGAATGCGTTAATCGGAATATCAAGTTTGTCGGCATCTACATCATATTCCATATTTTCAAGAACATCTTTACCCAGAAGGTTGATAGCCATTCTTTGGATGGTAGAAACATAAATGAAAGTATGCTTTTCCTGTGGTTTGGTTAGATATTCTTCGGGTAAAACCTGTGGATTAAAGGTGGTGTTGTCATCAAGGTCTTCGCGTTTAAACTTTTGACTGTAAACCTCATAGTCTTTGTCGAATTTTAATCCTTCAGGAGTTTGAAACGCAGCGATCTCCGATACGGTTTGAGCGGCCAGCGCTCTTCGGTCCACAAGAAAAAGAATCCTTTTTGAATAACCGGATTTCAACATCCGATAAAGAGAGGAAACGATTGTAAATGTTTTTCCTGTTCCTGTAGCCATGGCAAGCAGCATTTTCTTTTTGCCATGAATAAGCGCTTTTTCGACAGATTCAACAGCCTCGATTTGATACGGCCTCAGTCTGGTGATCGTACTTACCGGGTTTTCCAGAAACCACTTTTCTGCGCTTTCTGTATTTCTATTAAATTTATCCAACAAAGCTTGAGGGGAATGAAAATCACTGATTCGGTATGAGGTGTTTTCTTTATTTCGCACATCAAGATGAAAGGTTATTTCTCCATTGGTTGAGTAAAGAAACGGTACTTTATAATCACGCCATTCTCCAATGGTTTGTTGGACTCCTCTGGAGTATCTTTTAGCTTGTTCAAGAACATTTTCCGCACCAACGGCAATTTTTTTGGCTTCAATTATTCCCAGCAGTTTACCGTTAACAAAAAGAGCATAATCAGCAGGTCCTGTTTCGGTTGGGTATTCTTCAACTGCATGTGCCTCAAGAACTGAAGTGTCTTTAACCTGGTCATTATGGATTATTTTCCAATTCAATAAAGAGGAGTTTAGCCTGGTATCGATTCTTTTTTTTCTTGTGGCTGATTCAGATTCACTCATTTCCGACCTCTATTGTTTTTCAGCATACGGTGTGAATAACACAAGAGAAATGTCACCGCATTTTTGAGAGATTCCATGTTTCAAGCAGCCCACTCGAAAATTGGTTTTCGATATTGTCATCGATTTTCGGCATTACATCCCCGCTTTACTTTTTTCTCCTGAACGTCACACAATTCGTGCATTTTATCCGCTTCCACCGCATGCGTTCGCGCGATGATCTGTTTCCGGCTGAACCCAAGATAGTGTCGGAGCTCCGACACTATTTAGGTTATTGATCTTATTATCGAATCACACGACCACCGAAAAGTTTTGCCTTGGGGACAGATTTGAAATCTGTCCCCCCATTCTGTTTGCTCAGGCCAGATTCTTTGACGCAGGCGGTGGGTTCAGATAATTGTCAATTTCAGTCTTGAGGCTGGTGAGGGCCGTTTGGAAGCCGGTCTTGTCGTCTTCCGTCCAGGCCGACGTATCAATGGACCGGATCTTCGTGATGGCCTTGTCCATCATATCGAAGACGGTCTGCGGTTCGTTAGGGTCTTTCTTCTGCCGGGTGGTTTTTCCCTTCTGTTGTTTGGCCTTGAAGGCGATGTAGGCCGTCGTCATGCTCCGGGCCTGCTTTTTCTTGGCAATGGTGGTGAGGGCGTTTTTGGAGATCGTCCGGTCCCCCCGGCAATCGTCGCGGATGTCCTGGGGAAGCTTGTTGAGGCTCAGGATCTCGCTCAAGGTGTTCCGGGCCTTGCCGATGATGCTGCCCAGTTGCTCCTGGGTGTATTTCTGCTCCGTTATGAGGGCCTGCAAGCCTTCGGCCTCTTCGATGGGGGTGAGGTCCTGGCGCTGGAGATTTTCGACGAGCGCGATTTCAGCGGCGTTGCCGTCGATGAAGATGCCGGGAATTTCGGTGAGACCGACCAGCCGGGCGGCGGCGACACGGCGTTCACCGGCCACGACGATGGCCGTGCCCTCCGGGCCGCGGCGGAAAATGACAGGCTGAATGATCCCGTGCTTTGCGACTGATGCGACCATTTCTTCGAGGGCCTGGGCATCGAAAGACTTCCGGGGCTGATTCGGGTCCGGGAGGACCCGATCGATGGGGATCTGATAGAGTGTGCGGGCTTCATACACGAGAACTTCTGCGGGATTGCCTGCCGGTGCGTCGTTCTGCGTGATCATGTTCCATCCTCCTTAATGTGTCTGCTTCCGGGGAGTACATTTCCGCCATCCATATCACAATTATTGAGGAAACAACACTATTGATTCCGGTCTGATATCCGGCATTATCGCTGAGAGGGTAAATTTGTAGAGGAAGTACGCATCAATCGGTGGAAGAAAAACTTTAGGTTTCCTGGGGGAAGAATATTGGGAACAGATTTCAAATCTCCCCCCCATATTCTGTTTTCAGGCGCCGGGAAGGGCAGGCTGCTCCGCCTCTTCGGTCCCCTTCAGATACTGCCGGACCTTGCGCCGCATCGACTCGGGAAGCTTGATGCCGATCGCGTTCAGCCGCTCCTCGTATTTGTGGAAGGAACGAACATGCTGTGAAGTGGTCACAAAGATTCGGAAATAGGAGCGAATGCTCCCCTCCAGTTCCTGGCGGTAGTCCATGTCCTGATTGAGGAGGTCCTCGATCGGGGCGATGACCCGGTAGTTGATCGGGCGGCAGACCGAACGGTAGCTCACGAACCGCTGCGTCGTTTCGCACTCGTAGTTTTTTTCCCGGATGCTCTTCTCCACCTGGTTCAAATCGACGCAGTCGAGGATCTCCACCTTGAATCGGGGACTCCTTGTTGCGGGGTGTCCCCCCGCACCTTGCGGCAGGGGCTTCCCAAAATTCTCCTGGATCATCGCCTCCGCCTGGCGGTAGCGCTCGCACTGGTCGAAGCCGCTCGTGCAGCCCGATTCGCACCGCAAATAGAGGATGAAGTCGATATCGGAGCTCTCCTCGGAGAGGCCGATGTTCACCGAACCCAGAACATCCATCGCAATGTCGTCTCCGATTTTGTTCTCCATCAGGAGCGCCACCTGTTGCAGCCTGTCGAGCCGCTCATCCGTTTCCTGGGTCTGGAACATCCGGTAGAACTGCTTGATTTCGTTGTAGAGCTTGATCTCCGGGATATGGGTGTACTTCGGAACCTTTGTATCGTAGTTCGCCCGCCGCTGGAAGGCGCCGTACCGCTCGCGATCGATCACCTGCTCCACCCACCGGCCGTTCCGGATGTAATGGTCGGCGATATCGTAGATCCGCTCCGCGACGATTTTCTTCAGGATCACCTTGATGACCCGGTTCTCCTCGATCTCGACGGCATAGAAGAATCCGCCTTCGTAAACCTCCGCGGTGATGTCGGTGACCTCGCCGAAGTTGGACGGGTTCAGAAAGACGGTGTTCTCCTCGACCTGAAAGCCGCAGGCAGCGTGGATGTGGCCGGAGAGCGAGAGGATGACGGGGTTGTTGTCGCAGAAGGAGCGCAACGTCGGAGAACCGGAGGGACCGGTCGAGGGGACGCCGTCGTGAATGCCGTGGGGGGGCTGGTGCGTCACGATGATGTCGGGCTTCACCGCCTTGAAGAAGCGGTACATCTCGTTGTGTTTTTCATCCACCCCGAACCCCGCCTGGTACTTCACGATGTAGCGCTCCGGGATGCCGGCCGTCCAGACGTCCGCCCCGCCGTAGCCTGCAATTCGGAGCTGTCCGAGTTGATACCAGTGGAGGTGGAGGTCCTGCTCGTGCAGGGAGGTGTACTTGAGGTCCATGTCGTAGTTGCCGGGAAGGCAAAAGACGCGGGAGTTCTGCTTCAGCGATACGATGTTCTGCAGGACCTTGTATTTCTGCTGCATGACCCGCCGCGCCCGGATCGTGTACTGCTGGTAAGTCGTTCCGTGCCGCTGCATCGTATCCGGGACATCCGGTCCCTCGAGGAGTTCATCGACAAAATCTTCGATCCCCATCCCGGCCTTTCCCATCCGTCCGCGCAGGCCGTGGAAATAGGTCTGGAGTTCATGGTAGCGGATGGCCATCCCCATGTTGTAGAAGGGAATGTCGATCAGGTCGCCGGAGATGACATAGGCGTCGGCGACCGTTTCGAACAGCAGGGTCTTGACCCTCTCGAAGGCGCCGTGGATGTCGGCCGCGTAGATCAGCTTCATGCCCGTTGCCCGTCGCTCACATCACGACCGTTTGGGGACGATTTCGACCCAGTAGTCGTCCGGATCGTTGATGAAGTAAATCCCCATCTTCTTGTTTTCATAACAGATGCAGCCCATCTTCTCGTGCAGGGCATGGGCGGCGGCAAAATCGTCCGTAACCAGCGCCAGGTGGAATTCGTTGTCGCCGAGGTTGTAGGGCTCCTTCCGGTCGCGGAGCCACGTAAGTTCCAATTGATGGCCGGTCTCACCGTCACCGAGAAAGACGAGGATGAAACTCCCGTCGGCGGCCTCTTTCCTCCGGACCTCTTTGAGCTGGAGCGCCTCCTGATAGAACCGCACGCTCTTTTCCAGATCGAGGACGTTGAAATTGTTGTGGGCAAAACGAAATTTCATGGTTTCTTCTCCTCTCAGCAATGGGGTCAGGTCTTGCATTTTAGCGTTCAGCCGGAAAACGCTAAAATGCAAGACCTGACCCCAATCAATTTTATTCGATGCTCATCAGTGATTGCCAGCGTTCCCATTCCGTTTCCCGGGGAAGGCGCAGCTTCGCGAGAAGCGTCACCATCGCCGGCTCGTTGAACCGGAGGTAGGGATTGATCTTTCTCTCATCGGCCAGTGTGGAAAAAACGTGCTTCGGATCGTAACTTCGGAGGAAGGCGACGATTGCCCGGTTTCCCGGTTCAAGCCGCTTCGCAAACGCCATGGATGCCTTCACGTAATCGTGTCCGGCGTAGACGATGGTCTCGTCGGGAAGCTCCATCAGTTTCCGGATGGAATGGTAGAAGCCTTCGAGATCGCCCGAGAAGCAGTTCCCGATGGTCCCGTTGAGGAGGGTGTCGCCCCCGAACAGGAATTTATCGACATGGAAAGAGCGGGAATCCTCCGTATGGCCGGGGGTATGGATGACCCGGATCTTTCCCCCGTCCAGCGCAATCCCGCCGACGTCCGGCAGATCCGCCCCGCTCAGCAGGCGGGCGTTCGTCGCCGCAAGCAGGGCGCCATTACCGCTCGTGTGATCCTGGTGGTTGTGGGTGTTGGCGACATATTTCAGGGAGAGCTGATGTTCCCCGAGAAAGGCAAGGATCTCGTCCGCGGCGCCGCCGTCGACGGCCATACCGCTTTCCGTTCCATAAACCAGATAGCCGAGATTGTCGGCACCGTAACGAAACTGTTTAACCTTCAGCATGAGAACACCTTTTTGTGGCTTGTTTACCGGGATGATGGTCCAGACTATATAGATTCGAAATCATATTCAAGTTTTTTCTTCGCGCCGGTCCGTTGACGTTGCCCTCTCCATCCAGGAAAGTTTCGCAGCCGGATCACCATCGATAAAAAATATTGCAACATCCCCATCTTTACGCTAAGGGTGCGCGGTTACGAAAAGTGGACCACCATTTGCGATCACCCGGTGATGAAGGATTGCTCCATCCATGTTTGAAAACATCAGATATTTTGTAAAGTCGGATGTCGGTCTTCACCGGCACAACAATGAGGACCATTTCTCAATGGTTGACCCTTCCTGTACCGGTTATGACCTGGAACAGTTGGGCGTCGCCTTTGTCATTGCCGACGGCCTCGGGGGGCATGCGGCCGGGGAAATCGCAAGCCGGATGGCCTGCGAAGAGGTCATTTCGGCATACTACCGCGATGATCTCCGGTTTCCAGACAATGCCGATGCCGATAAATGGAAAATCCGGAAATTGGAGCAGGCAATTCGCTCTGCGCACAATAAAATAATCCATGCGGCAACCGAACGGGAAGAATGGCGCGGAATGGGCACAACCCTCTCCGCATTGGTGCTTACCGAAGAAAAGGCATTCATCGGCCACGTCGGGGACAGCCGCATCTATCGGCACAGAAGCGATGAAGCGGAAAGGATGACCATCGATCATACGAAAAATCAGGCAATGGTCGATAGGGGGCAACTCCTGCCGGGAGATGGAAACTGCCTCGGCTGTGGCCACATATTAACCCAAGTCCTGGGTGGTTATGATGATTTGACTGACGTCTTTACGCGGATCGAGGATGTGCAGCGCGGAGACCTTTTTCTTCTCTGTACGGATGGTCTTCATGGCCTGGTCGCCGATTCTGAAATCCAGAAAATACTGATCAAATATTCCCTGCCGCAGACCGCTTGCGACGCGTTGGTGCAAGCGGCCATCCGAAAAGGCGGGGATGACAACATCACCGTGATGGTCATCCGGATGTAATGCCCCTGGGTACGGAGAGTTCCCGGATGAGGGCCTGCAGCATGGAGGAGATCACGGAGAGATCCGAGTTTCGGTCAAGGTGGGGCAGAATATCCGGCTCCGGCATTTCCCCGTTTATCTCCTTTTCCAGAACCTTGCAGAACACAAGCAAGATCTTGTTGTCGAACTGACTTTCCAGACATTTTTTTAATTCGCCGATTGCAGACTGTACGTCCATCTTTTTCCGATAGGGCCTCTGGGAAGTCATCGCGTCGAACGAATCGGCAAGCGTAAGGATTCGAACCCCGTCGCTCAGGGATTCGTGTGCAAGCGCCTCGGGGTATCCGCGTCCGTCGAGACGTTCGTGGTGGTGCCAGACCATGTCCTGCACGTTCTTCCAAGGGAATTTGATCTTCGATGTGATGTTGTGGGAGGTTGTCGAGTGTTTTTTGACCTCCTCACGTTCCTCCGGCGTAAAGGGCGTGACCTTGTTCAGCAGATCGTTGCTGATGGCCAATTTGCCGACGTCGTGCAGATAGCCGGCAACGTACATGCCTTCGATATCGTGCTCGTTCCATCCGAGTTCCCGCGCAATGGCGGCCGAATATTTTGCGACCCGATGCGAGTGGTTTTGCGTATAGGCGTCTTTTGCATCAATCGCCGCAGCAAAGGCCTGAAGCGTGCCGTGGTAGATGTGTCGCATCTCTTCATAGAGTCTCCGGTTTTCTTCGAGCTTGTCCGAAAGGTCCATGAAAAGGGAGTGGTTGTTGAGGGCGATCGCGATCTGGTTTGCGATCACATTGAGCAGTTCAAGGTCTTCCTGTGCATAAGGACCGCCTGTCAACTTCCCGCTCAGAAGAAGGACGCCGATAAACTCATCCCGGACCCACAGCGGAACCAGGATCTCCGCCCCGGCAACGGCCAGGGCCGGGTCGTCTCCGATCAGGCGGGGCTCGTTTTTGTCGAGCGCCATCAGCTTTCCGGGATCGACACGCGCCAGGTCATCCGGGAGAAAGCCCTTTTGTGTCAAAGTATTCAGTCTGCTTGCCGATTTGTCATAAGAGAGGATCGCACCCCTGTTCGCCAGAAATGTGCCGGTGATTACATAGAACACCGACTGTATCTTTTCATGAAAAACGCTTTCAGAGGTTATCGCCTGCCCGAGATCCGCCAGCGCGGAGATGTTGTACAGCGCCTTTTTCAGTTCTATGCTCATGCTTTTCCGGCTTTAAGGTATTTGGACGCATCGCTTTCGACAGGAAAGACCACCATATACTGTAAAAGACCCAACATCTCGAAGGTGTCCCGGAGGAACTTGGACATGTTGGTACAGCAGATCGTCCCCTTGATATTCTTCAGGTTTTCTATGATCTGAAGAATCAGGGAGATGCCGATGGAATTGATCAGGTCCGTTTCCGCGAAATTGACGACGAATTTCGTAATCCCCTTGGCGATGTACGCGCCGCATTCATTGACCAAACTTTCGCCCGAAAGGTTGTTCAGATACCCCTTGGGATAGATGAAGGCAACATCCCCGTCGAGTCTGGAGACCACATTGAATTGAGCCGATTTCATTCACGCACCTCTTTGGCCGTTATATTTTTTATCAGGATCACCCTTGTTCGGTCGTTGACCCTCTCGATTTTCACATCGTCCATGATCGCATGGACCAGTTTGAAACCCCATCCCCTTTTGATGCCCAGCCGCAGCTTCTCTTCGACCGGGATCTCCTTTCGCGAATCGAGGGAGAAATACCGGCCGGAGTTCTCCACGACGATTTCGAGCTTGTCGGGCCGGGTGATGAACTTGAGGAAAACCTTCTTTTCATAACTCCCGCTGTGCTCGATCGCATTGATGCAGACCTCGATCAGCGCCAGTTGCAAACGGCTGAGGAAGTCGGCATCCAGATTCATGTTGACGCCGATCTGTTCGACCGCCTTGGCCACCACCAGTTCGGCGTTCGCATCCATCGGGATGACCATTTCAAAGCGCGATTCTTCCCTTTCCCGTTCCGACAGATATTTCGCTTCGATCTTCGCCCTCACATCGCCGGGCTCTCGGCCGTCGATCTCCTTCATATGAAGGGCGCGGATGAAATCCTGGAACACCGCGTTCTCGTCGCGGATGATCCCGGAGGCCTCTATCGCGTCGAGAATAGCCCCGGTTTCGGCCTCGCCCAATCCGGACACGATGGCGAGCCTGCCGCGGTCTTCCATGCAGCCGTTTTCAATGGCGTGCATCAGGAGCTTGATCATCGCCTTTCTTTTTGCCGGGTTTTGAACATACCGGTTGAAGACGGAAGACCAATAAAAGGCGGTTTCACCTTCGGAGACTTCAAAACCATAACACTCGATCAGGTCCTTTTCGGTAAGCTCCCTTTTCTGCATTTTCGAGGCGGCCTTTGCGAGGTTTCGGATGTAAAGGGGGTTTCCCCTCAGCAGCGTCAGAAATGTCAGCCGCACATCCGGAGCGCAGGCGATCTTCAAGGTCGCAAGGTGGGTTCGGAAAAGCGCCGCGGCCAGGTCTTCCGGAAGCGGACCGAGGCGCATCCGCTCCGTCATCCCGAGGAGGGAGTGGTCGGTAAAAAGGGACTCCAGGGCGCCTGCCGAGCCGGTGATTACATGGGGACAGCGGCGGTTTTGCATCGATTCCCCGAAGAGGCTGATCAGGCCGTTCGCATCGCCGAGGCTCGATTCGTAGAGCGCTTCCGCCGCATCGAAGTCGTCCAGCATCACGAACACCGGCCTCCCGCCTTTTTGGGCGGCGACAACCGGGGCGGATATCGCAGCGACAAGCTGCCAGTAAAAATCATCTTTGTCTACATGGGTCTGAAAGTCTTCGATGCAGTCGAGCAGCCAGTGCAATCCGAGTGAAGAGATCGCCGGCATCAGGCGCAAAATAGGCTCGGCGGCATTTTCCGCGATGGAAGGATCTTTTTTGACGAAGGCGAGATATTGCCGGACGAATCGGGTGAAATAGTCCTTCGCAAAATAGCCCCCCCTGAGGTTTGCCGTCCTGAAGGAGTAATAAAACGGTACGGCATGATCCTCGTGGAAGAGCACGCGGTGCAGTTGCTTGAGAAGCTCAGTCTTGCCCGTCCCCCTGGCGCCTTCCAGGAACACATTTCCGCCCAAAGCCCTTTCCTTCAACGCGGACAGGGTTTTCAGATATTCGAGTTCGTGTTCTCTGTTCAGAAAATCTTCTGCGGGAATGGCATTGAACGGCACCGGCAGCTCTCACCCCTCTGATGCAAAATGCGAACGCCTTTCGACAGGCCTGAAGGATAAAACTCACTTTTCAGCGCCGGGAGTGTAATGGAAAGGGTGCTATGTGTCAAGAAAAATAGAAGAAAAATGGAAGGATTTATCGCCGCGGCGACGATCTGAAAAACTGCGCGAACCGTTAAAAAAAATATTTACACGGTTAAAATTATACGGTAGTGTCAACACGTAGAGGGTTTTTTCCTGGGCTGTTCCAGGGGTTTTGTATTCCGGCACAATCGCCTCGATCAATGAAACACTGGTGGCTATCGTTTCGTAATTACTTGTGTTAATACTTAACTCGGGAGGGAGTCATGAGCACGATCAATCTGGCGGATGCGAAAGTATCTTATGAAGGTCAAAATCTTCCCGCCATGAAACTGCTTGGCAAACTGCAGACGCAGCTCCAGGAAGTTGCATGCCGTTTGGCGACCATCTCCTCCACGCTGGGCGACCTGCAGGAGGCGCTGCTCAATTCCGAAACGATTGAAGTGAAGCTGACGCTTTCCCGTGAGGATGTCAGCCGATTAAGGTCTCTCGGAGGCGTCGATGACAGCGAGCGGATACGCAAAGCCGTGATGAC
>CAYSSF010000032.1:0-10021 GCA_964433455.1 uncultured Syntrophaceae bacterium | reverse complement strand
AAATCCCCCCCGCCGAGAGCCGGGAAAACCGACAAGACCGGCTCGCCTCCCCCCGATGCAGCGGGCTACAAAAAGCTGTTTGATACGTTAGCCAGATAGGGCGCCACCTGTCAAAAAACCTTCCTCTTTGCTGGCAAATAGTTCCGGCCAGACCGTTATCAGGGATACCGTAGAAACCTTTTCAAGCTCGCCGGAGAAGCGCTTTAATGCCATATTGTTAATATTGCTCATGTAATTAACGCCAAAGTTGGATGTAAAGCCGAGTTGGTATTCACATTTTCTGGCTGCCTCCTGGATCGAGGGTGGAATGTATTGATATCGTCCAAAAGGATACGAAACCGATCTGACGGCTTGCCCCGTCGTCTGTTCCAAAAGTTGTTTTGAGACCATCAGTTCCGCTTCATGTTCCCGGCCATCCAGGCAGGTCAATGCCTGATGCGTATGGGCATGTGAACCGATCGTCATCCGATTTTCCGCCATCTCGCGAATTTGATCCCGGGTCATCAGTTCCCGATCCTGAATCTCGTCGGGGGGAAGGTCGATTTCGGCAGCCTCTGAAATCCATCGGATCTCATTGCGAATGCGCTCCGATGGGTATTGTTTCATCGGCAGTTGAAAATCTTCAATCAGTTTCAACCGATTGCTTCCAAGCGCGTATTCGTGATCATGGATGACGATGGACGGTTTCCCGCATTTCTTGATCAAATACGCCACAACATCCCACCAACAGAGTTTTCGTTCCCAGACCATCTCGGTGCAGATGAAAAAAATAGCCGGTATATGTAAAGATTTCAGGATCGGATAGGCGATGGAATAATTGTCCCCATATCCATCGTCGAAGGTGATGACCACGGAAGGGCGGTTGGTTTTGGGATAGTTGTCGGCTGCAATCTGTTCAATCAGTTCTTTCTCCGATAAAATCCGGGTATGCCGTTTCAGCCAATGCATCTGTCGGGAAAACTGATCGGCACTCGCCGAAAAAACGCCGTCGTCAAATGGCGTTGCATCCGCCGAATCGGGACGGATGCGATGATAATTCAAAACGACCACTTTATTATGAACGGTAAAATGGCTGAGGATCTCGATTAGGCGGGTTTTAAAAAGCAGATCTGCCAACTGTTCCCTTTTCCCTCCCAACGGATACCTCCCTTGTGTTACCTGTTGTCGTCATACTCACGAATTTTTTGAAATACCAGGTGCACGCGTTGATAAACAGGGCTGATCGAAACGGCCTTTTTGGCAAATGCTTCTGCGTCTGCATATCGGCCGAGCCCCAGGAAGGTTTCCGCCAATCCGCAGTAGAGGTCCGGATAGAGCAGATTGAACCGTTCCAGCGCATATCCATGTTCAAGTGCTTCTTGAAATCTGCTCTGCTCTTTTAGCAGATTGAACAGATTCAGTCTGGCTTTGACATAATTCGGATTCAAGCGGATGGATTCCTTGAAACACCGTTCGGCATCCTGGTTCTGATCGAGCTTTTTATACAGAATACCCAGCATGTAGTGAATATCCGAGTATTCGGGGAAGATGGCCCTGTAATCCTGAAACAGAAGCAGCAGGCTTTCCAGGTTCTCCAGGGGGAAAGCCCCTTTTTCAATGATGGCCATGATGTCATTCAAATTCGGACTGATGCTCAGATGGGTTACAAACCCCTTGACGAGTTCATCGATCTGATCGCTGTTGCCGACGTAAGAGGCAAACAACGGAACCAGGTCGGAAGATTCGTCTCCATGCGTCGCAATGATATTTTGTCCGGCTTCTACCAAGGCCAGCAAATCCTGGTCTGAAGGATCCAGGCGGCTGGCTCGTTCCAACATGCTCAGTGCAAATTTGTATCGCTGTTGCTGACAGTAGAGAACGCCCAACTTCAAGATGGCATCCTTATAGGCTGGATTAATCGCGACAGCCTTTTCCAGATCCTGGACGGCCTTCAGGATTTGCCTGTTGCTGGCATGAATGATCCCCATATAATAGTAGATATCCGCAAATGAGGGTCGTCTTTCAAGAATGAACGACAGATTTTTTTCCGCTTCATCATACCGGCCGGCAAATCCCTGGCTGATTCCCAACTTGATGCGCGCCTCCGTGTAATCGGGATTCGAATCAACGGCCTGCTGAAAGCTGTTGATTGCCTGCTCGATTTTACCCTGGCCCAGATGAATGACCCCCAGCCGGTAGAAGGCGTCGGCATAGGTTGGATGCGTTTCCATCAGCCTGATCTGGGCATTGGCCGCCGAATCCCATGAGAAGAGTCCCGGCAGAACCGTCAGCAGCGATACCGTTGAGACCTTTTCCAAAAGGCGTGCGGTCCGTTTGACGCCATAAGGCTGAATGCTCTTCCAGTCATTGACGCCGGTATTGGTGGTAAACCCGAGCAAATATCCGGAAATTGATGCAATTACGGATGTTTCCGCCGTGATATAATGGGGTTCGCCAATCGGATAGGAAATGCTCAGAACCGGCCGGCAGATATTCTCCTCGATAATGAGTTTGGATAGCAGCATCTCCTCTTTTTGAGCGGCAGGGCTGAGCGTGGACAATACCCGATGGGTATGGGTATGGGAACCGATAGCGATATGATGCTGCGCCATTTCCCGAATCTCTTTCCAGGTGAGGAGTTCCCTATCCTGGAGCTCCGGGGCCGGAAGCGCGACTTCGCAGGCTTCGGAAAGTTCGGAGAGCAGGTATTTGGTATGCTCATACTTCTCCTGCCTCATCCGCAACAGGAAAAAGGCGATAGCCTCCTTTCTCTGATCGCCCATCGGAAATTGTCGGCCGTCAAAATGGATGAAAGGTTTCGCACACCGCTTGATGAGATAAGCGATCACATCCCACCAGGGAATCTGCCGGGCATGGACCATCTGAGTCGAAACAAACAGAATGGCCGGAACCTCATAATATTTTAATATCGGATAGGCGAGGGTGTAGTTGTCCAAATACCCGTCATCGAATGTGATCACCACGCACGGCGCGGAGGTGTCGGGAGCAATAAAAACCCCGTCATTGTTTTGGTTAAGCAGATCCTGTTCAGACATCATCCGCGTATTGTTCTTCAGCCACTTGATTTGCCTTGCAAATTCATTTGCATCCACGCCGTAGACCCCGTCGTCGAAAGCCGTGGAGAAGTGGGGATCATTCGGCCGGATGCGATGATAGTTCAAGATGATCAGCTTGTTTCGCATCGGCAGGCGCTTGAACAGGTTGACCAGGCGGGAATTGAACAGAATATCTGCCAATAGTTCTTTTTTACCTTTCATGGTGAATCACTCCTACTGTTTCTCCTCTATTGAAATCCTTCCAAATAGTGCTGAGTTACGATCCTTTCATCATGGTGTGACATCATTCATCCGCATTCATATGAAGCATGAGAGGTTTTCCCGATGACATCATTCCTTTTAACTGCCACCTGTATGCGGGGACGAGCGAAAGGATGAAGTCTCTCATTTCGCGCCAGTCATTTTGTTCGTGATAAACGGTGATCGCGATCCTGGGCCTGTCTCTTCGTATGATTTCCATTGCGCCGTGCAGCAAATCCATCTCGACGCCTTCTATATCCACCTTGATGAAATTGACAGCTTCCTCGGCAAACAGGGTGTCCAATCGACACAAATCGATATCACCCGTGGGGTCGGGCCTGATTGTCGCCATTACATCGCCGGGTTGATCACGAATTACCTTGCATTTCCCGTCTGCACTGCTTACCGCTCCCTGCCTGATCACTACCTTATGATCATCAATGTATCGTGCAAAGGTTTTCTCAAGGGCTCGGACAAACTCCCCTTGGGGTTCCACAAGGTGAACCCTTTTTACTTTCTCCACGATCGAGAGAGACCACAAGCCGATGGATGATCCTATGTCCACGACCACGTCGTCCGGCTTGACAGGGGTCAGGGAGGTTTCGTAATGGTGCCAGTGTGTCTTATCGAAAGCCTCCTTGATCAGGTAGCCCAACGATACGATTCCCAGGGAAGGCGGCAGAAACACCTTGCCGTACGGTGTGTCAATGGAAGCGGTATCGGCATCCAGGATTGTATACGTGTCCAGGTACCGAGTGAATGTCTTTTTGTATTCATGCTGAGCTTGCCTCAGCGTGTAAACGAACAGCTCGATCCATGAGACGTGGCCCAAATCTTCGGGCCGCTCAATTTTGTACCGACATTTCTGCAAGAAGGATTTGAGATAATAGGTGATCATTGCTGTCGTTCCCTCCACCCGGAGACGCTCTTCCGGATTCTCTGCACAATCCTATTCAAGACAGATAATACCTCTGTTATGCGGTCCCGGATAAGTCGTTTTGAATGATATCCATTATTTTTTTTGAATAGATCTCCATGGTATGCTTTTGTAGAACAGCCTGTCTGGCTCGCAAACCCATTGCATGGGCGTTCTCCGGATCGGCAAAGAGGGCATTGACCGCATCAACAATGGCATCAGGGTCCTTCCAGGCAACAAGTAAGCCGGTTTCACCATGTGTTATATACTCTTCAGTCGTTATCGTTCTTGTTGCGATCACAGGCTTTCCATGACACATGGCGCTAATCAACGCTGTTAATCCGGCAGGCGAAAAAGTTTTTTCGAGCGGAAAAATTACAGCAGCGGACTCTTTCATCAACTGTTCAGCGGCGTTTCCAAACGTATTCCGATGAATGGTCACATTCTCCGGAATAATTAACCCCTTTATGAAGGCATCCGTGGTGGCCACGACAAACCTTCTCGATGTTTTTTTCGCCGCCTCCATCAGGGTGTGATAATCCCTGTAACTCAAGCCTACAGCATAAAGATAACTCTCGGGTTTGAATCCGCTGAAATCAGGATTTTTTTCATAGGTGAGCGGCTGTACCAGATGGACCGCTTTATCCTTCGATAGATTCATCCGCTCCTGCATTAAATACATGCTGGAAGAGCTCAAGCAACTGATATGATTCAGTCCATTGGAAGCTACCGCAATAAACCATCTTCGAAGCATATCCAGAAATGGATTCTTTCGTTCAACGATCGTCGTGTTCAGAGAAAACACCTTGGGCATGTTGGAGTGTAGAAGGACCTTTATAAAACCCAACAGAAATCCAATGACTTGCGGCCATGCAATCACGTAGTCATAGTTCTGACGCCGTTTGAAGGCTGTGATGCTTACCCACAGACACCTGGGCCAATGATAGAGAATTTTATTTATCGGGGTCCATTGAGCCTGTTTAAAGTCTGTCCCTATAATGTCACAGTGAATGCCACTTTTTTTAATGCTATCAAGTAGTAATGATCCATTCTCCGGCTTCCAGTCGACCAGCAGCAGTATCCGTGGAGCTGTCATTGTCATAGCCTTGTTGCCGTTATCTGTACGATGAACCGCGTACGCCTTTATCGTGTCCTTGAAACCTTTACCGCCGGAAAATACTCAATCCACCAATCATTGGCGGCTCCTCTATGTTCAATAACACGCTTCTGAATCTCATCGAAGAAGTTCCAGGCCAGAACCAATATGGCCGCCGGCGCGGACTCCTGAAAGAGGCGTTCGGGATTTTCAATAGGGATATTACGGCCAGGCGTCTGCAAGCCGCATTTCATGGGGTTGTCGTCCACAATATACTTCAAGTCTATTTGGGCATAATTCAGGAGGGTATTTCCTTTGGCAGCCGCTCCATAGCCAATAACCTTATTCCCTTCACCCTGCATCGTACGAATTACGTTTGAAAGGTCGGATGCCATCTGTTTTGCATGCCGCCCAAAGTTATAATACGTTTCCAATTGATGCAGGCCCTGTCGAGACTCTTCCGAGATCATTTCTTGTATGGCTGTTGTGTTGCTTGTTTCGTCTTCCGTGCTGAGAGTGAATACAAAACTTGAAGAATGAATGGGGACTTTCCTGGCATTTAACACAAAAAAGCCGGCGCGTTTTGCAAGAGTTTCGAATGATTTCGCTGTAAAATAGGAAACATGCTCATGATAAATCGTGTCAAACTCGAAACGAGAAAATATATCCGCATGAGATGTTTGGATATACACCTTGCCGCCAGGCGCCAGCGCCTCCTTGCAGGCCAGCAAGAATTCATATGGATCCGGCACATGCGGCAGGACATTGACTGCTATAACAATATCATAGGCATTCCTGAATCGTTCAGCGGTTTTTAGATTCCAGTAATCGCAAGCTACGGGGATGCCCTTCTGGCTCGTTATGGTCAGCAGGTTCTTCGCCGGCTCAATACCCTGTACCTCACACCCTTCTCGCCGGAACATATCAAGCAAAGTACCGTCATTGCAGGCGATTTCCAGAACTCTTGGTGGACGCGGCGATTCCCAGGCAGCAAGGATGTCCTTGGCAAACTTCTCGAAGTAAGCTCTTAAAGTTTGACTTGTGCCACTCAGATAAACATAATGGTCGAACATCAAATGAGGATCTACGGAGATGGTTAGTTGACTATGGAAGCAGTGGGGACAGAAGGTCATGTCCAACGGCAGTTCAGGCTGGCTCTGGCCGGTATGATAGTTGTTTGCCAGCGGTTGTCTGCCAAGGGAAAAATAGACGACCAACCCTGATTTTCCACAGCAAAGACAATTAGTTATATTTTTATAGTCTGTCATCGATAATCTCCCATCGGTGGAACATTGCGATCGGTGAGTCGAAGGGAATCTTTATGCTCTATCAATCCGTTAATGATCGTATCCACGGTTTCCTCAGGCATGCAATCGAAAGTGCTTTGGAATTTTGTGCTGTCAATGGAAAAATCATACGTTGGAGCGCCGTCAATCGCCTGAACCTGGGCTCCGAATCGCCTCGCCACCGCTTGCGCAATATCGATAATCCGGGCATTGAAGCTGGCAACATTGTAAATCCCCCGCCGATCGCCCCCGTCCAAAATTGCGGCTACAGCCCGAACCATGTCACGAATTCCCAGAATAGGCCGGAAAACCGATCCGTTGAAGACATTTAACTTGCCCTCATTCATTGCGCAGTAGGTCATGCGGTTGATCATCAAGTCGCCGCGAAAGTTGGGGGAGTACCCGCTGACGCTGCCGAAACGCAAACCGTAGTACTCGACACGACTCATGGGAGCATAGCCATCCATGATCAGCTTGCTGATGGTCAGGTCATCCACAGGACGAAAATAGCTCCAATCCTCAGCCACTGGAACAGCCCCGGAGCCATGATAAACACATGAACTACTGGCATAAATAAGCTTTTGACCGGTGAGTTTTGATAGCAATTCAACAAAGTTCAGACAGTTGTTTCGAAAAGCGCCGATCCGATCGCTTGTACACATCGGGGCGCTTGAGTGAGCGGCCACAAGGACCACCGCATCATAATTCTTTAATTCAGCCGACGACAGATCCCGGTAATCGCGTTGTTGATTCGCATCGTTTACCGGATTGCCAAACCAGGTTAGATCAACGGTATCAACGTGATATTGAGTCTTCAGCTGGAGATAAAGTGCACTTCCAAGATAACCGCATCCGCCTAAGATAAGGACTCGCTTCATGTTTAACGCCTCCCCGAGCTAAACCACATTTTCTATGACGGCACGATACGAAGGCGGGCTTTGTATGTCAAGGAGATTTTAAGTAGATGAAACAATCGGCTTATTCTCATCAGTTGGCGTTTGAACAGCTTGCCACCAAATTGGAATTGAAGAACAGGGTATTTGCCGGAAATTCATTTTCCCTCTATCTTGCGCGGGATGATATATCATTTCTGATAGAAATGAGTTATTTTATTGACCACACCTTGAACATTCTCTGTTGTCATCTCATAATACAACGGCAGACGTAGCAGGCAATCGCTGACCCGCTGGGTAACCTCCAAAGGTCCACACGCTCGACCGTACAATTGTCCGGCTGGGGAACTATGGAGGGGAACGTAATGAAATACGGCCAATATGCCATTCTCTTTCAGAAATTCGCTGAGTGCCGTTCTCTCTTCCAAGGATCGGGTTATGATGTAGAAAATATGCCCGTTACGACTGCAATCATTGGAAATGAACGGAAGTTGGATGTACCCTTTTTCTGCCAGGGGCCGTAGTCCTTCCATATATAGACCATAGATCAGATTCCTTTGGGCAATTATCTGATCGGCGTTCTCCATCTGGGCATAAAGGAATGCCGCAAGGATATCGCTGGGAAGGTAAGATGATCCAATGTCAACCCACGTGTATTTGTCAACTTGCCCACGAAAGAACTGGCTTCGGTTGGTGCCTTTCTCTCGAATGATCTCTGCCCGCTCAATCAATGACGGGTCGTTTATGAGAAGGGTGCCACCCTCTCCGCTGATAATATTCTTTGTCTCGTGAAAGCTTATACATGCCATCTGGCCGATGGTTCCCATGTATCGGCCCTGATATTTAGATAAAAGAGCTTGCGCGGCATCTTCGATAACCAAAAGCTGCTTTCGTTGGGCTATCTCCATAATGGCATCCATCTGACAAGGAACGCCGGCATAGTGGACGGGGACGATGGCCCGTGTCTTGTGGGTGATTGCTTCTTCAATGAGCGCTTCATTGATGTTCAGGGTGTCTGGGCGGATATCTACGAAAACCGGAATACCTCCGCGGAGAACAAAGGCGTTAGCCGTGGATACGAAGGTAAAAGAAGGCATGATGATCTCATCGCCTGGCTGAATATCGGCCAGGATCGCTGCCATCTCCAGAGCCGCGGTACACGAATGAGTCAGGAGGACCTTTCGGCAGTCAAGGCGTTCCTCCAGCCAGGCCTGGCATTTCTTCGTGAAGGGGCCGTCACCGGCGGTATGTCGATTTTCAATAACGGCTTGGGCAATATAGAAAAGCTCCTTGCCAACGATAAAGGGTTTGTTGAAGGGGATCATGCTCGGTTGCACTCCATAAGCCAATGGGTATAGGGAATCCAGATACGATGACGCACCATGCCCTCTACGAGATGAAATTCATGTCGAGCAAGTGCCAAATAGCCCTCCGCGTCCCGAACATTCTGCCCGCGATCTCGGCTAACGAGGAACCTTGCTATAGGATTTTGACCTGCTGCAAAAACGGGATCGAATGACACAAATCGCCCACCTGGCTGTAGCGCAAGCCTCGCCAAACGAATGACATTTCGGGCAGTATCGTCGTCCAGGTGGTGAAGAAGGCCACCGGCGATCACAATGTCGAACGGCAGCATTCCAGCCAGCTCGGATTCTTCAAGTAACCGACAGGCAAAGTTACCTCTTTTGCCGAATTTCGCCCGGGCAGCCGCGATATACTCGTGATTGATGTCATAACCCCAGTAATCAATGCCTTCCGGCAAATACTCAAGAATCCGGGCCGTACCGCAACCTATATCAAGCAAGCGACTTCCGGGATAGGCCCGGATAAACGTTGTTGAGAAGTTCCGCCGAACGCTGCGTGCACCCATTATATTCTGGAACACATCATAAATCCAGTGATGTGATAAAATAGCTCTGATCCCGGTAGTAATCTGACCCATGTTCCTCTTTTCCTTTGCCTCAGTATGTCTGCGACTATCCATCTCGTAATTAACCTTGGACCCCAGGCTTTCGATGAGACGCTACGCGCGGACTATGACGCAATCCATAGCAGGCTGACAAATGACTGGTATTCTCATCAACAAACGAGTCATGCCCAGCTTATCCAGCGCATGGAGTACGCTCAGGATAAGGGGGCCCCGACGGCTCTGGAAGTCATTGTCATGTAGCGCACGCTGAATGTAACGATACAACACGGAGCGGTTGAATATGGGCTCTGCTCCCAATTCTTTGCAGCAGATACGACGTACATGAGAAACCGAGATCCAGTTAAGGGAAGTCCATGTTCCCTCTGGATCTACCACACTTTGCGAAGAACGGATATATTTGCCGAATAGACGCTCCGTCAACGCCTTGGAAAAAAGTGTCGGTATGTTGAAATGAGGCTCGTAAGGAAACAGGTAATTCGGGCAAAGAAACCGATAGCACCTCCCCGACCTAATCGCTGAAAGAACGCGCCGGAGCACAACGGCGACATCCCCGGATGGCCACTTGAAAGTCCCCCATCTGTGGCCGGGTCAAAATCCCCCAGCG